>JAGOHQ010000036.1 GCA_017996075.1 Aliarcobacter sp. | reverse complement strand
TTAAAAAAGGCTTTTTTTAATATATCAAATTTTTCTTCAAACTTTGAGTTTGAAAATATAACTATAAATAGTTCAAAAGATAAGAAAGATTTGATTTTAAATATAACTACAAAAGATTTCTTTGTAGAGCACCTTTTGTATGGAAAAGGATTTATAAATTCTAATGTTGATATTAATATTAACGAAAATAGTAAAATCTATATATCGGGAGTTATAAATCCCAATAAATTAGTAAGTTCTTATAATATTCCAGCTTTAAATATTAGTAACGATAGAGATATAATTATTGTAAATAGTGGAGATAATGAGATAAAAAAAGATTTTTTTACCAAAAATATTGCACTTGATTTAAAAATTATCTCAAAAGAGATTAAATATATTACAAAAAATATAGAACTAAAACTAGATGCAGATTTACAAATCAAAAAAGAGTTTGAAGAAGATATAAGAATTTTTGGAAGAGTTTCAAATATAAATGGAGTTTTTAGTCAACTTGGAAAAACATATAAAATAGAGAATTCAAATTTACAATTTAGAGGTTTAGAAACTATAAATCCTATTTTGGATATTAAAGCAAATACAAAAATTGATAATGTAGAGATTTTTATTGATATTACAGGTTCTATGGAAAATCCTAGATTAAACTTAAAATCAAATCCATCTATGAACTCAAAAGATATTTTATCTTATTTGATTTTTGGAACAAAATTTTCAAATAGTTCAATGAATGAACAAAATAAAGAGGCACAAGCTTCTTTATTTATATTAAATGAGTTATCAAAAGATTATGTAAAAGAGTTAGGAATTGATATATTACACTTTGATTATGATCCAAAAACTCAATATATAGAGACAACAGTTGGTAAAAAAATAGGTGAAAAAAATCAAATTATAATTAAAAACAAAGCTACAAATGGAGAGTTGATTTTTTTAAGAGAGCTTACAAAACTTTGGAATTTGGAGTTGGGTCTTATGGAAAAGACCCAAAGTATAGATTTGATTTATAAAAAAAGGTATTAAAATTCCATACTATTTCCATCTGGAGATGTTTGGTCTATAATGATTTGAGAATCTATATCAGGAAGTGGTGATATATCCGTATAAAGTTCTTCCTTACCCATAAATTCTCCACTATAAACATTGTTTGGTTTTGTAAAAGTTCTTGGTATTTCAGGATGAATTTCAAGATATTTTTTGAAAAAATATGAAAATGCTGGAGCTGCTATTGTGCTTCCTGTTTCTGCTCTTCTCATTGGTGTATTATTATCATTTCCAAACCAAACAATAGTTTGAATAGATGGAGAATAACCACAAAACCAAGCATCTATATTATCATTAGTTGTACCTGTTTTTCCAGCTAGTTCTATACCATCAACTGCTGCTCTTCTTCCTGTTCCTTTTGTTACAACATCTTTTAAAATTGAAGTTATTAAATATGATTGTTCAGGAGGATTAAGCTCTTTTCTTTGAGGTTCAAAAGTTACACTTTTTCCATCTTTATTTACAATTTGTTCCACAATATATGGTTTTACTTGTACTCCGTTGTTTGAAAAAATTGTATAAGCTTGACTAAACTCTATTAAATTTACACTCATTGAACCTAAAGTTACAGATAAGTTATCAACTATATCTTTAAATCCATATCTTTTTAAATCATCCGTAGTAGTATTTACTCCAACATCTGTTACTAAGTTTAGTGTTGATAAATTTCTTGATTGTACAAGAGAGTCTCTAAGACTTACAATTCCTTGAAAATTTCCACCATAATTTTTTGGTTGCCATTTCTTTTGAACACCACCAACTGTATATGTATAAGTTCTACCTATATCAAAAAGCTGACTAGCTGGATTATAACCTTCATTTAAAGCAGTTTGATATAAAAATGGTTTTATTGCACTTCCTGCTTGTCTTTTTGATTGGAAAGCTCTGTTAAATACTGATTGATTGTAATCAACTCCACCAACCATTGCCAAAATTCTTCCAGTGCTACTTTCTAAAGTAAGCATTGCTGCATTTAGCTCTTTTGTAAAAGCGTCATTATCTGGATTTTTTGAACCATCCCTTATATTTTTATCTCTTTGCATAGCTTCATCGTATGCTTTTTTTATAGCAGCATTTGCAATTTCTTGAGTCTCTAAATCTATTGTTAAATATACTTTATATCCACCATATAAAATATCAGGAATATCATTTACAAGTTCGCTAACAGCATAATCAATAGCATATGGAGCTATATTTTGAGTTAAAGTTTGGTTATAAATAGTTGGAGTTTCGTTTATTGACTCTTCAAACTGTTCATTATTAATCCAACCTAAAGTATGCATTCTTGTTATAACTTGATTTGCACGTGCAAGTGAAACTTGAAGATTTTTTGTTGGGTCATAAAAACTAGGAGCTCTTGGAAGTCCAACTAAAATAGCTATCTCTTTTAAAGTTAATTCATATAGATTCTTTTTAAAATAACCTTTTGCAGCAGTTTTTACACCATAATAACCATGTCCAAAATATACATGATTTAAATATCTCTCTAAAATCTCCTCTTTTGTAAGAACTGTTTCAAGTCTTATAGCCAATAAAGCCTCTTTTACTTTTCTTATAATCTTTTTTTCTCTACTTAAAAGTAAAACTTTTATAAGTTGCTGAGTAAGAGTACTAGCTCCTTCGCTATATCCACCTGATTGAATATTTTTTATAACAGCTCTGCTAATTGCATCTGGATTTACTCCAAAATGTTCAAAAAACTGTGTATCTTCAATAGCAACAAGTCCTTCTATTACACGTGCTGGAATATCGTCATAGTTTACATACTCTCTATTTTCATCTTTAAAAGTATTTGCCAAAAGTTTCCCATTTTTATCAAAAAATTGTGTACTTTGTTTTGGATTGTAGTTTACAACACTATCAATATCATCTTTTATCTCTTGATATAAATCGTATAGATATACAAAAGTAATAGCTCCAACAACTACTCCTAAAAATATTATCGCTTTTGTTAAAAATTTTAACATCTTTTAATTCCTAAATTTTTTGTTTTTAAAGCTTGAGTTTAAAAGCTTTTTCGTATATTCATTTTGTGGGTTATTTAAAACTTCTTGTGTTTTTCCAAACTCAACAACATATCCATTTTTTATAATAACAATATCATCACAAATATCTTTGATTGATTCAATATCGTGAGTTACAAAAAGTATATTAATATTTAGCTTATCTTTTAAATCGTTTATAATATTTATAATATTTGTTTTATTTTCAAAATCAAGTGCAGTTGTTGGTTCATCAAGTAAAAGAAGTTTTATATCACGGCTTAAAGCTATTGCAATTACAACTCTTTGCGTTTGTCCACCACTTATTTGTGAAGGATATTTTTCTAAAATTTCTAAAGGTAAATCTAAAAGTTTAAAAACCTCTTCTTTTTTTTCATCACTACAGAAAATCTGATTTTTTATCTTTGTCATAGATGATAATGATGTAAAAGGATTTTGAGGAATAAACCCAATCGTATCAAAACTCAATTCAAAATCACTACTTATATTTTTCTTTACCTCTAATGAACTAGATAGGAGATTTAAGATAGCTTTTAGTGTAAGTGATTTTCCACTTCCACTCTCTCCTATTAGAGCTGTTGAACTTTTTATAGTAAAAGCAATATCAACTAAGCTTTTATTATTGAAACTAATTTTTAACTCTTTTATATCTATCAAATTAGTGGTTCATCCATCTCTTTTGGTATATCAAGTCCCATAAGTTTTAAAACTGTTGGTGCAATGTTATTTAAACTTCCAGTTTTTACTTCTTTAACATTTGGTGCAATCACAAAACAATAAACATCTCCAACTGTATGATTTGTAAGAGTATTTCCATTTTCATCTTTCATCATCTCACAATTTCCATGGTCAGATGTTAATACTATATTATAGTTCTCTTTTTTTGCCTCTTCTAAAATAAGTCCAAGTTCATAATCAACAGCTTCAACAGCTTTAATAGCCGCTTCATAAACTCCAGTATGTCCTACCATATCACCATTTGCAAAGTTTACAACAATAAAATCTGTTTGATTTTTCATAGCAAGTTTTACAGCTTCTCCTACTTTTGGAGCTGACATTTGGGGTTGTAAATCATAAGTTGCAACATTTGGTGAAGGGATTAAAACTCTTGTTTCATTTAAAAATGGCTCTTCAACTCCACCATTAAAGAAAAATGTTACATGAGCATATTTTTCAGTTTCTGCTGTATGAAGTTGAGTTAAGCCAGCATCTGAAATAACTTGCGCTAAAGTATTTGTTGGATTATCTTTTTCAAATATTACAGGAATTGGAATATTTTTATCATACTGAGTCATACTTGCAATTTGAACATTTAAAGGTTTTTTCTCAAACTCTTTAAAATCATTTTTTGCAAATACACTTGAAAGCTCTCTTGCTCTATCGCTTCTAAAATTGCAAAAAATAACTCCATCACCATCTTTAATTCCATCATAACCATCTAGCGCAGTTGGAATTAAAAACTCATCAAATATCTCATTTTTGTAAGAGTTATCTATAAAATCTAAAATATTATCTTTGGTTTTAGGAGTTGCATTTGCAATTGCATTATAAGCAAGTTCTACTCTATCCCATCTATTATCTCTATCCATTCCATAATATCTTCCACCAATTGTTGCAATTTTTATATTCTCATTGCATATATTTATAACTTTTTCAATATAGATTTTTGCACAATCAGGGGCTACATCTCTTCCATCTGTTATAAGGTGAAGCCAAACTTTTTTATTTTTATTTTGGGCTATTTTTGCTAAGGCAATAATATGATCAATATGAGAGTGAACTCCTCCATCACTAGCAAGTCCAATTAGATGAATATTGTTTGATTTTTCAATTGTATTTTTTACAATAACATTATCTTTAAGTGTATCATTTTTGATAGCTAAATGTATTTTTACTAAATCTTGATATAAAACTCTTCCACTTCCAATAGTCATATGTCCAACTTCACTATTTCCCATTTGATTATCTGGTAATCCAACATACTCTCCATATGTGTGGATTAAGCTATAAGGTACATTTGAAAAAAGATAATCATATGTTGGTTTTTTTGCATTACAAAAGGCATTAAAATTGCAAGAACTATTGTGTCCAATACCATCTGTTATAATTAAAACTGTTTTTTTACTCATTTTGTTTAAACCTTTTAAAAACTTAAATATTATATAATCTCACAATATTTTATCAAATCTAAGGTTTAATTTTGTTTTATTGGCTCTACAGACATTTAGAAATAAACATTTTTCAATATATTTCAGTTCGTGCAGGAATTAGCTTCTTTTTAGCTTTTGTTTTTACAATGTATCTAATGCCAAAATTTATAAGTTGGGCAAAAAGTAAAAAAGCTTCACAACCTATCTATGAACTAGCACCACAAGCACATCAAGCAAAAGCAGGAACTCCTACTATGGGTGGAGTTGTTTTTATATTTTCCACAATTATTGCAACAATACTAACAGCAAAATTAAACAATTTTTATATTATTGGTGGGCTTTTGACTCTTGCCTTATTCTCACTAATTGGTATAAAGGATGATTTATCAAAAATTTTAAAAGCAAAAAATAGTGCAGGGCTTAGTGCAAGAATGAAACTTCTTTTACAGTTTATAAGTGCTGGATTTGTTGTGGCACTACTATTTTATCTTGGACATACGAGCGATTTGTATATACCATTTTACAAATTTCCTATATTTGAAATGGGAATTTTAGCTATTATTTTTTGGATGTTTATAATTGTTGGTTCTTCAAATGCTGTAAATCTTACAGATGGGCTTGATGGTTTGGCAACTGTTCCATCAATATTAGCATTTTCAACTTTATCAATTTTGGTTTATGTTGTTGGTCATATTGGTTTTGCGAACTATTTATTAATGCCAAATATTAGTATAGCTGGAGAGTTAGCAATTATGGGAGCTGCAATTATTGGTGCTTTAATTGGGTTTTTGTGGTTTAATGCTTATCCTGCTGAAGTTTTTATGGGAGATAGTGGTTCTTTACCTTTAGGTGCATTTATGGGTTATTTAGCAATTGTTGCAAAATCTGAAATTTTACTGATAGCTATTGGATTTATATTTGTTTTAGAGACAGTTTCAGTTATGTTACAAGTTGGTTCATATAAATTAAGACAAAAAAGAGTTTTTTTAATGGCTCCTATTCACCACCATTTTGAACAAAAAGGTTGGAAAGAGAATAAAATAATTGTGCGATTTTGGATAATATCTTTTATGGCAAATCTTGTTGCACTACTAAGTTTAAAGTTGAGATAAAAATGCAAAATTTAAGAATTTTAGGAAAAGGTAAAACAGCACTTGCTTTGAAAAAAAGATTTCCAGATGCTATTTTATATGATGACAATGACTTAGAATCTTTTGATAAAAATTCAAATGATTTAACTATTGTAAGCCCTGGAATGCCACCACATAATAAACTTGTGCTCGCATCAAAAAATATTATTAGTGATTATGACCTATTTTATGATGAAATGCCTTTTACTATTTGGATTAGTGGAACAAATGGAAAAACTACAACAACTCAAATGTCCCAGTACCTACTTGAGAAATTTGATTCTTGTTATGGTGGTAATATTGGTGTTCCTTTGAGTGGATTAAATAAAGATAAGAAAATTTGGATACTTGAAACATCATCATTTACACTTCACTATACAAAAAAAGCAAAACCAAATATCTATATTCTTTTACCAATAACAGAAGATCATATAACTTGGCATGGAAATTTTGATGAATATAAAAAAGCAAAGTTAAAACCTTTAGAACTTATGAGTGAAACAGATGTTGCTATTATTCCAGCCTTATATAAAGATTTTAAAACATCTGCTCATACAATATATTATAATTCAAGTGATGATTTATGTAATCATTTTAAAATTGATAAGAGTAAAATAAAGTTCAATGAACCATTCTTGCTAGATGCTATAATGGCAATGATTTCAAGAAAGATAATTTTTGGTGATGTAGATTATGATTTAATAAACTCTTATAAGATTGATAAACACAAAGTTGAAGAGTTTAGAGATAGTAAAAATAGATTGTGGATTGATGATAGTAAAGCTACAAATTATGATGCAACAATAAATGCCTTAGTTCCATATAAAGATAAAAACATACATATTATTATTGGGGGTGATGATAAGGGTGCAAGCTTAAAACCTCTTTTTGAAAATA
>JAGOHQ010000035.1 GCA_017996075.1 Aliarcobacter sp. | reverse complement strand
CTTTTTTTATAAAGTCTCTTAAGTTTAGAGGGGCTTAATTTCTATAAGGAGGTCAGTCGTGCAAGAAAGTAGAAGAGCTTTTGCAAAAAAAGCAGCAATTATCACAGCTGCTGCAGTTGCTACAACTGGAACTGTTGTATTGGCTGGAAATGGTGAAACATCTGTTCAAGATGATTCAAACAATGGTGTTGTTGTTGGAAAATCTAATAAAAAAGAGATTCTATACAAAAAAACAATGGCTTGGGAAGAGTTTTATAAAAACGCAAAATAAATTTAGTAGGAGAAGCTTATGTCAGCAAATACATATGAAGCTTTAAATGCAAAAGTAGGAAGACGGTCGTTTTTAAAAATGGCAGCAGTTTCTACAGCATTTGGAGTTACATCATCTTTTGCAAGTACAGTAGCAACTAGAGCAGCTACAGAAGAAGAGATTAAAAATCCTTTTCCTGGTTCAAAAATTGTAAAAACAATTTGTACAGCATGTTCTGTTGGTTGTGGTGTTATTGCAGAAGTTCAAAATGGTGTGTGGGTAAGACAAGAGGTAGCACAAGATCATCCTGTATCACTTGGAGGGCATTGTTGTAAAGGTGCCGATATGATTGATATGGTTAAATCTGAAGTTAGATTAAAATATCCAATGGTTAAGAAAAATGGTCAATGGCAAAGAATTTCATGGGATGACGCTTTAAATAATATTGCATCAAAACTTGAAGATTTAAGACAAAAAGATGGACCTGATTCAGCAATGTTTTTGGGATCAGCAAAATTTAATAACGAGCAAGCATATTACTATAGAAAATTTGCTGCTATGTTTGGAACAAACAATATAGATCATCAAGCTAGAATTTGACATAGCTCAACAGTTGCCGGTGTGGCAAATACATGGGGTTATGGTGCTATGACAAATTCTTTGGGAGATATTCAAAACTCTAAAGCAATTATAATTTTTGGAGCAAATCCAGCGGTTAATCACCCAGTTGGTTTCCAACACTTTTTAAAAGCTAAAGAGAGAAACAATGCAAAGATTATTGTAGTAGATCCAAGATTTACTAAAACTGCTGCAAAAGCAGATTTATATGCACAAATTAGACCAGGTACTGATATTCCATTTATGTATGGAATGTTAAATATCATTTTTGAAAATGGTTGGCATGACAAAAACTTTATTAATGATAGAGTTTATGGTATGGAAGATATTATGGCAGAGGCTAAAAATTGGCCAATTGAAAGAGTTGCTGATGTAACAGGAGTTAAAGCTGATTTAATAGTTCAAATTACAAAACTTTATGCAGCATCAAAACCAGGAACTTTGGTATGGGCTATGGGATTAACTCAACATACAATAGGAACTTCAAATACAAGAATGGCTCCAATTTTACAATTGGCTCTTGGAAATATGGGAGTTGCAGGTGGTGGAACTAATATTTTAAGAGGTCATGATAATGTTCAAGGTGCAACAGACTTTGGTTGTTTATCAGATTCACTTCCAGGATATTATGGTTTAGCTGAAGGTTCATGGAAATATTTTGCTTCTTCTTGGGGAGTTGATTTTGATTGGCTTAAAGGAAGATTTAAAGATCCTTCTTGGATGGGTAAAAATGGATTTACACTTGCACGTTGGTGGGCTGGTGTTTTAGCTGGAAATGAAGGTGAAGATGCTATTCATAATGCTGGAACTAATCTAAAAGCACTTTTTGTAATGGGTAATGGAATTACTTCAACTGCTCAAACAAAAAAAGTAAAAGAGGCTTTAGATAAGTTAGAGTTAGCAGTATTTTGTGACCCATTTGTAAATGAGGGTGCAATTATTACTGATAAACAAAACGATGTTTATATTTTACCAGCAGCAACTCAGTTTGAAACAGCAGGTTCTGTAACTGCAACAAACAGAAGTGGTCAATGGAGATATGAAGTTGTAAAACCTATGTATGAATCAAAACCTGATCAAGAAATCATGTTTGAGTTAGCAAAAAGGTTAGGATTTTATGAGCAATTAACGGCTGGAATGCAAAAAGGTAAAGATTTTATTTGGCCAGAAGATGCAACAAATGAGATAGCTAGAATTATTAAAACTATTGGATTAACTGGATGGAGAGCTGAAAGACTTAAAAAACATACAGATAATTGGCATATGTTTGATGAGATTTCACTAGCTGGTTATGGAGATATGGCTGGAGAATACTATGGTTTACCATGGCCTTGTTGGACAGAAAAACACTCAGGAAGCCCAAATCTTTATGACATTACAAAACCAGTTAAATTTGGTGGTATGGGATTTAGACAAAACTTTGGTTTAGAACATGAGGGAGTTTCATTATTGTCACCTAAAGGTTCAGCACCAGTTGGTGGTGTTCAAGATGGTGGATATCCTGAAATTACAAAAGAGAATATTGAATCAGTTTTAAAAATCACTTTAAGTGAAGATGAAAAAGCTAAAATGGGTGCAAACTGGAAAGTTGATAAATCTAACTTGATAGTTGAAAAATGCATGGAAGCTGGAATTGCTCCTTATGGAAATGCAAAAGCAAGAGCAAAAGTTTGGCAATGGGCTGATCCTATTCCAAAACATAGAGAGCCTTTACATACTCCAAGAACGGATTTAATTAAAGATTATCCAAGTTTTGCAGATAAAAAAGATCACTGGAGAGTTGATACTAGATATATTAGTGAACAGACAAAACAAGATTGGGCAAAAGATTTCCCAACAAACCTTGTAACTGGAAGATTAGTAAATCTAAATGGTGCTGGAGTTGAAAATAGAGCTAGTAAATATTTAGCTAGATTAACACCTGAAATGTTCTGTGATATTAATCCAGATTTAGCAGGAAGACATGGTATTAGAGATGGTTCTATGATGTGGATTCACTCTCCAAATGGAACGAAAATTAAAGTTAAAGCAAAATACTCTTACTCTGTTACACCTGATAGAGTATTCCTACCATTCCATTTTGCTGGAATTATGGAAGGTGTTGATTTAAGCCATAGATATCCAACTGGAACACTACCTTATGCAATAGGTGAGAGTGCAAATACAGTTACTAACTACGGTTATGACATAGTTACACAAATCCCTGAAACAAAAGGTGGTTTATGTAGAGTAGAAAGAGCTTAGGAGAAGTAACATGAGTAAAAATAAGATAAATTTTGCAAGAATGAAGTTCTATTGTGATGAAAATAGATGTATTCATTGTGATGGTTGTTCAGTTGCTTGTGCCTCAGCACATGAGTTACCAGTTGAGATTAGTAGAAGAAAAGTTGTAACTGTAAATGAAGGTAAACAAGGAATGGAATTTTCATTGTCTGTTGCTTGTATGCATTGTACAGATGCACCTTGTGAGCAGGTTTGTCCAGTTGATTGTTTCTATATCAGAGAAGATGGTATTGTTTTACATGATAAAAACAAATGTATAGGTTGTTCATACTGTCTATATGCTTGTCCTTTTGGTGCACCACAATTTCCTAGTAATGGAGCTTTTGGTACAAAAGGTGTTATGGATAAATGTACTATGTGTGCTGGTGGTCCTGAAGAGACAAATAGTGAACATGAAAGAGAACTATACGGACAAAATAGAATAGCTGAAGGTAAAGTTCCTGTATGTGCTGCTATGTGTTCAACAAAAGCTCTACTTGTTGGAGATGCTGAATCTGTAGCAAATATATATAGAGAAAGAGTTTTATCTTTCGGTCATGGAACTCAATCAGCACCATTTGGTTGGGATAAAGCTTATGGAAAATAAAAGTTTTCTAAGTGAATATAAAGCTTACGTAATAGTAGGCTTTTTGTTCATGCTTTTAACATATTGGTACTTTTGGTTGGCCTCAATAGCTGATATAAACTATGTTTACCAATTTTTAATGCAAATGTTAAAAGGAAATTTTACTGGACAAATTGTACCTTTTGATAGTTTAACACAGTATCAACAGATGGAAGTGGGTCTTTTTGGACCTAGATATGATGCAATTGCGCCTGAAGTTATAAGAGCATTTGAAGAGAGACAACATCTTCTTCCTTGGGTATTTTTATTTGAATTTTGTCTGTTTACAATAATGTTTATTGTTGCAAAAGGTAGAAAACAAGCTAAAATCACAAGAGAAAATGAGAAAGTACAAGTTTATTCACTTTTTCAAAGAGTTGTTCTTTTATTAAATATTGTAATTATGATTTATCTGTTTATAACTGGTTTTTCAATAACATTTGGAAACTGGACAGGTGGAGGATATATTCCTAGACTTATGAGAGCTACACATGAAGTTGTTGGTGTTGCTTGGATTCCAGTTTGGTTTATTGTTACAGTTATTGCATTTAAAGATCATAAATACTTTGTAAGACCTAGTTCTAAAATATGGCATAAATTCTTTTTAAGAGGAAAATATGAACCTATGAATAGAATCAACTACTATATGTATGTTGCATTTGGTTTTTTACTTGTATTAAGTGGTTTTATAATATGGTATATGTTTCCAGATGCAGCAACGCATGCACAAACAATACAGATAAAAAGATTTATTCTATTTATCCATTTTATGGGTAGTGCAATTATCTCTTTCTTTACATTTGAAACAGTGTATTCATACTTTGTTTCAGTAAAAGGTTATATTCCAGGTGTGATAACTGGGAAATTGCCAATTGAGTACTTAGAGCAACTAAGACCAGATGTATTAGAAGAAGATAAAGATTTATTAAAAAGATAGGAAAAGCTTTAGGGCTTTTTCTATTTAAAAAAAGATTTTAAATATGCAAATTTTGCATATTAAGGAAAACTATGGATAATAGCAAATATTTAAAAACAGTAATTATTGACAAACTTATAGAAAATGAAGCCAATATGGTTGAAGACGTGACAATTGAAGAAGCACGTCTAAACCTTTATTTAAATGGAGAAAAAGCTATATCTATGATGACAATCCCAAAAGACCAAGATGCCCATGCAATTGGTTTTTTAATGAGTGAGAATGTAATCTCTTCTATTGCTGACATAGAAGAGCTTACAGTTAGTGCTGATGGATTAAGAGTAGATGTAAAAGCAAAAATAGATGAAAACTCACTACAAAATTTATATAAAGAGAAGACTTTAGTAAGTGGTTGTGGTGGAGGAGTTACTGGAAATATAGAAGGAAGTTTAGAAATCCCATTTAATCAAACTACTTTTAAAATAAAACCAGAAACTATTTATACGGAAGTTAAAAAGTTTTATCAAGAGAGTGAACTTTATAACTTAACAGGTTGTGTTCATAAAGCTATGATTTATCTGCTTGATGGAACAACTGTAACAGCTGAAGATATAGGAAGACACAACGCTATTGATAAAGCAATTGGAAAGTGTAAACTGCAAGGTCTTGATACAACAAAATCAATTTTGTTTGTAAGTGGAAGATTAAGTTCAGAGATGGTTACAAAAGCTGTAATGCATAAAATCCCAATAGTTGTATCAAGAACTGCACCCACATATTTAGGTGTTCAAACAGCGCATAAACATGGTCTTACACTTATTGGATTTGCAAGAGGTAAAAAGATGAATCTTTATACTCATAGTGGAAGAATTGATGTCTAGTATTGATGATAAATTAGATTTTAATTTGAGTGATGAGCAAAAAAGAATAGTTTTTGAAAATCTTGATGAGAATAAAAAACTATCTTGTTTAAAGGCATTTAAAGTAGCTAAAAAAATCAAAGTTGAAGCTAAAGATATGAGTGCGATTACAAAATCTTTAGGCATTAAAATAACAGATTGTGAGCTTGGAGTATTTGGCTCTTTAGATTTCTTAGCTAAAGATGAAGAGATTTATAATAGATTAAAAAATAGTTATAAAGAGCAAAGAATTCCTTGTATAGATTTGTGGCAAGAAGCAAAAAACTCATCTTTAAAAATAGTTGGATCAACTGTTAAAAACTCTGATATTGAAGTAAGTTATTGTCAACTAGGATGTTTTAGAGAGAAAAAAGGGCTTAAAAGTGGAAATCAAAGTTAAAATTTGGATTGAAGATAATAAGCAAAATCTTATTTTTGGAAGTGGAAAAACAGAGATTTTAAAAGAGATTGAAAAAACAGGTTCAATTAGTGATGCTTCAAAAAATTTAAATATGAACTATAAAAAAACTTGGAGTCATATAAAAATCCTTGAAGAGTTTATTGAAGATAGTTTAGTTGTTACAAAAAAAGGAAGAGCTGTTGATAGTGGTTCACAACTAACTACTAAAGCAAAAGAGCTGATAGAACTTTATGAGATTTTAGACAAAGATATAAAAGAGTACTCAAAAAAGAGATTTAATGAACTTTTTTTAAGTGAAGATTTAATAAAAATAAAGGATAAATAAAAGTGTATAAACTAAACTTTTTGCAGTATAAAAATATGCAAAACTTGCATATTAAAGATAGTTTATCTTTGAATATTTTATCAAATAATGAAGATTATATTAGTTTAGAAGATAGTTTTAAAAAAGAGTTTGCATTTGAAAGTTTAAACTACTTCTCTTTTTGTAAGAGTGGCTTTTTATCTTTATTACTTCAATTAAATAAACAAGGGAAAATTGCAGTAAGTCTTGGAGAAACTCAAAGTTTAATTGATGCTTGCGAAATTTTTTGCTCTCTTGGATTTGATATTTTATATTTAGATTTAAATAAAGATGGAAGTGTTAATTTAGATAAATTAAAAGATCAAAAAATAGATTTTTTATTTCTGTCATCATATACAGTTGATACTTTTTATAAAAATAGTTTAGAAAATGTAAAAAAACTAACAGATGCAAAAATTATCTCAAACGCAAGTGCCTCTTTTGATAAAAATAGTGATGTTATATATTTTGATTCATATAAACTAACTGGTTTTTCAACAAAATCAATAATACTTTTTAATCAAAATTTATTTGAAGAACAAGCTATTTTTGAAAAAGATGGAATTTCATTAAATAATATTTTTCAATCTTTGAAAAATCAAAAATTTGAAAATAGTATGAAAGAGATTTTTAAAGAAAAATTAGAAAATAGTTTAAAAGATAATATTTATTATTTTATCGACAATAAAAATAACTTAGAATATACACTTCATTTTGCTCTTAAAGGTATAAAAGCAAGAGAGTTAATAAGAACTTTAGCTTTAGATGAAATTTTAATTTCAAATGGAGAAGGGTGTAGTTTAGGTTTATCAAAACCTTCAAGAGTTATTCAAGCTATGGGTTATGATGAACTTACTATCAGAAATGCAATAACACTTAGTTTTGAAAAAAGCTATTCAATGAGTGAAATAGATAAAATTGTTAATCTTATTGCAAAAAGATA
>JAGOHQ010000034.1 GCA_017996075.1 Aliarcobacter sp. | reverse complement strand
ATCTTCTAATATCTTTTTTACAACTTTTCTAAATATCTTTGAGAAGACTCTTCTTAAATTTCTAACCCCTGCTTCTCTTGTATATTTTGCAATAATTAGCTCAATAGTTGCTTTATTTATACTCACCTCATCTTTTTTAAGCCCATGCTTTTCAAGTTCTTGAGGAATTAAATAATCTTTTGCAATATGATATTTTTCATTTGGAGTATAAGAATTTAGCTCTATAAACTCCATTCTATCTTTAAGTGGTGCTGGAATTTTTCTAATATCATTTGCAGTTGAAACAAAAATAACTTGCGACAAATCAACTGGAAAATTAAGATATAAATCCCTGAACTCATGGTTTTGTTCAGGATCTAAAATTTCTAGCATAACAGCAGAAGGGTCACCTCTGTGGTTACTTCCTAACTTATCAATCTCATCAAGAACAATAACTGGATTCATTTTTTTTGCATCAATCAAACCTTTGATTAATCTTCCAGGCATTGCTCCAACATAAGTTCGTCTGTGACCTCTTAATTCATTTACATCTTCCATTCCACCCAAAGCAACTCTTACAAGTGGTCTAGCAAGAGCATTTGCTATTGAATTTGCTAGTGAAGTTTTACCAACTCCTGGAGGTCCTACAAAACAAAGAACTGTACCTTTTGATTTTAAATCTTCAATATTTCTTTGCTCTAAAAGCTGCTTTACAGCAAAATATTCAGCAATTCTCTCTTTTGCTTTTTCTAAAGAGTAGTGATCTTTATTTAATTGCTTTTCAACACTAGAAACTGAGATTTTACTATCTGCATATTCACCAAAAGGAATATCTAAAACCATCTCAACATAAGTCTGAAGAAGTGAGGCATCTGGTGAATCTGTATTCATTCGGCTTAGTTTTTCTATTTGCTTTTTTGTCTCTTTATACGCCTCTTTACCCATAAAACACTTTTTCTCTTTTAATCTCTTTTTGAAAGATTTTATATCTTCCTCTTTTTGATTATCAGCTCCTAACTCTTTTTGAATAGCTTTTATTTGCTCTTTTAAGAAGTAATCTTTATGGCTTTTTTCTATTTTTGAATTTACTTTTTGAGTTATCTCTTTTTGTATTTTATATGACTCTATCTCATTTTTTACAATCTCAATAATACCTATAATTCTTTGTTCTAAATTTGTATTTGAAAAAATCTTATATGCTTCATCTTTTTTTATTTTTAAAACAGAAGATACTAAATCAGCAACTCTGCTTGGTACATCGTTTTCTTCTATAGCTTTTATTAAATCGCTTGGGAATTTGTTATTTAGTCTTGATAGTTTTTTGATATTGTCAATCAAAATATTTATTAATGATTTCAACTCAATATCATTTTGTGTCTCTTCAGCAAGAATATCAACAGTAGCAAATATACTAGAAGTTGGTTCAAAATTTATAATTTTTGCCTTTGAAACACCTTGAAAAAGAACTTTTACCTTACCATCTGGTAAAGATATTTTTCTCATAACATTTCCAACTACACCAACATCATAAAAACTATCCTTTTCTCTAACACCCTCTTTTCCCGCTTTTGAAACTGCTATCATTACAAGTCTATTAAACTCAATTGCATTTTCAACTGCTTTAATATTTTCTTGATTCTCTAAAAACAAAGGCGTAATCATAAATGGATATAAAAAAATCTCATCTTCTATAATCAATGGTATTGTTTGTGGAAAATTACCATAATTTTCTAATTGCATATCTTACTCTAACTCCCTTATTTTATACATTTTATATATTTATTCAAAAATTGCTCTGTAGAATGGTACTTCTACTGGTTTTATTTCGTTTGGATCTACCCAAGAATTTTTTGCCTTATCCATATAAAGTTCTGCTGCTTTTGGTTTGTCTCTTCTTTCATATAATGCTGCTATCTCTTTATCCATAGAAGCTTTTGCCATAAAAAGTCTTGCATTCATAGTATCAACAAGTGGCATATATGGTGAATTTGGATATTTGTATTTAAAATCTATAATATGTGATAAAGTATCATCTATTAGCTGTTGATCTCTAAATTGTTGCTTGAATCCCATAAAATTTGCTTTAATTTTCATATATCTTGCATAATCAATATCTTTGCTTAAGCTAAATCTTTTCATATATTCATCTAAATAAAAATTTGCCAAAGCGTACTGCTCATCTGCCATATGTGCATTTACAAGTATAAGCATAGCTGTTGGAATATATGGTGAATTTCTATGTTCGCTCTCTAGCGATGTATAAGTATCATCTGCCTCGTCTAAATCATTCATTCCTATTTGCATCATCATTTTATTGTACCAATAAAGTGCTGGTTTGTTATACTCTTGCTCACTTTTAGATGCACAAGCACCAAATACAATAGCTGCTGTAAAAATCAGTAAAAGATTTTTGATTTTTAGGTTTTTTAACATTTTTGTCTCCATTATCTAGCATAAAGCAATATGTTATCTAAAAAATACTTTATTTTTTAATTTAAAGCACTATAAAAAACCTTTTTCATTTAGTTTTTTATACTCTTGTAATCTACTTTTTAACTCTTTTAAAGATTTTGTTGGTAAATATGGTAATAAATTTAAGAAATGGTGATTTTATTTTTAAATAAAATTATATGAAAGTATGTGTAGATAAAAAGCAAAAGCTCAAAGGCTTTACTTTTTATCAAAAAAGTATCAAAGATTTCTATCTTAGCAATTTTGAAATCATATCTTGATTTAAGTTTGCTTGAATATTTGCAAAAGAACCTTGAAGATTTAAAACATTATTTTTTGTAAAAGACATAGAATCTTTAGAGTAATTTACATTTATCGAATTGTTATTCTCTTCACCTCTTGAAGATCTATTTTTTATAAAATCTTGCATCTCTTTTGCAGCATCTTGAATCCCTTTTATATTGTTATTTACAATATTATCAACGCCATTTAGATTATCTTTTAGTTTAGTTTTTTCATCTTTTGATAAATTTTCTAGTTTATCAATATTTTGATTTATTCTATCATTTACTTTTTTTGTATCTACATCACCATCTGCTGAAGATAAAAGTTTCATATCTTCTTGTATATCTTTTATAGTTTTATTATCTGCTGTAAAAGAGTTTATTTTATTTTGAAAATTTTCAAACTCATTTGATTTTGAAATACTTTTTGTATCTACTGCTTTTTCAACATTTTTAGATAAAGATACGGCTTCATTATCTTTTACCTTATTATCTTTTGCTTGTTCTAGCTCTTTTTCCCCAGAAGATGTTTTTCCAACATTTTGTGTAGAATTTTGTAAATTACTATTGCTATAAAGTCCCAGTCCGTAATTGTTATTTTGTAAACTATTATCTACCATTTTGAACTCCTTGTTATATCTTTTAATTTTACTTGATAAAAACTTAAGATTTCATATATTTTTTATTTTTAAAATTAAACATAGATTTATATCTTAAATTTGTTATAATCTTAAAAAATAATTTTAAGGCATACTATGAAATTAACACTTATTGGAAATGGAATTATGGCTCAATCTTTAGCTATTGGGCTTATAAAAAAACACGAAGTTGAGATGATAGGAAGAGAGATAGAAAAATTAAAGCTTATCAAAGAAAAAATACCAGAATTACAAATAAAAGAGTTAAGTGATAAAGAAGATATTAGTGGAAAAAACATAATCTTTTGTGTAAAACCTTATGCATTAGAAAGTGTTTCAATAAGACTTACAGGCACTGCAAACTCTTTAATCTCTATTTTAGCTGGTACAAAATTGGAGTATTTAAGAAAGCAAATTAGTGCAAAACACTATGCAAGAACAATGCCAAATATAGCAGCAAGTGTACACAACTCTATGACAACAGCCACAGGAGATATTGAGATAAAAGATTTAACTCTTGAAGCTTTTGGAGCTATTGGTGAAGCTATTTGGGTAAATAATGAAAATCAACTAGATATCGCTAGTGCAATTACAGCTTCTGGCCCTGCTTTTTTATCTTTAGTTGCCGAAGCTATTGCAGATGGAGCTGTTAAAGTTGGACTTGAAAGACATTTAGCTCAACACTTAGTTCAAGGGCTTTTTAGTGGAACTTCTTCGCTTTTAAAACACTCTCACTCAGCAATTATAAAAGATAGCGTAATGAGTCCAGGTGGAACAACAGCTGCTGGATATGCAAAACTTGAGGAGGGAGGAGTTAGAGATGCTTTTATTAAAGCTATTGAAGGCTCATTTCAAAAATCACAAAATATTGCACAAAAGTAGTATAACTCTTTTTGAGACAATAGTTAGTCTTTTAATCCTCATGGTAATTGTAGGTGGATTTTTAAAAATTCCTTACAATAACTATGAAGATGAAGAATTTTTTAATAGCTTAAATGAACTTGAAAATAGTTTTGCTACAAAAGATTATCGATATTTTTTAAAACAAGAAGAGTTTCTAAAAATTATAAAAGATGGAAAAGAAGAAATTGTAAAAGTAGATAAATATAGCTTCAAAAATGAGAAAATAAATGTTTTTAAATATGAAAAATAGCTTCTCTTTATTTGAACTAATATTAACTTTAGCAATTTCAACAACTATAATAATATATTCAACTTTACTTGTAAAAGATTTGATTATCCTAAATAAAACATCACTTTCGAAAGAATTAGCAAGACTTGAATTAAACTCTACAAAAATATTTATTGAAAAAAACAAAAATGAGTTAAATAAATTTGGTTTAAATAATAAAATACTCTATTTTGATAACACTATTTTACTAAAAAATGTAAATGAATTTAATATTTACATAAGCGATGAAGTAGCAACTATTAATATATCTTTAGAAAATAGCTCTAAACAAGTATGGAAAATTGCACTATGAAAAAATCTTATGTACTTTTTATAACTTTGATTCTAGTAGTTGTTTTTTCTGTTTTAGCAAATTTTATTTTGGAAACAAATTCTCTAAAAAATGAAGCCTTTACACAAAAATACCTATATTTACAGGCAAAAAATCATATTTTATTTCTAGAAGATTATATTTTAAAAACCGATTTAGAAGATACAAAAGATATAAAAATAGATGATGATTTATTTGAGATAATAGCAACAAGATACGGAGAAGAAAAAAGCAAACTCTTTTTTTTGAGTGTCAAAAATAAAAAGTTTGATATAAGATTAACAAAGCAAATTGTTAAAGAATAACTTCTAAAACTTTTTTTGCCAATTTTAATGCCCTATTTCTATGTGAAAACTCTTGCTTTACTTCAAAATCTAACTCTCCTAAAGTTTTTGAAAATCCATTTGGAATAAAAAGTGGGTCATATCCAAAACCATTTGTTCCTGACTCTTTATTTATAGCAATTCCATGCATAAAACCGTGAACTGTATATATTAAATCATTATATATTATTGCTATGCAAGCTGTATAAAAAGCTGCTGTTTTTTCTACATCTAGCTCATTTAATTTTGAGATTAATTTTTCATTATTCTCTTTATCACTTGCATTTAAACTTGCAAATCTTGCACTATAAACCCCAGGTGCTCCATCTAAAATAGGAAGTGATATTCCAGAATCATCTGAAATAACTATAAAATCTTTTTCACCTTTTGCTTTTAATTTCTCATTTACTGCACTTGCTTTTATAATTGCGTTCTCTTTAAATGTAACTCCTGTTTCAGGAATATCAAATTTTCCTAAAATATCACTATATGCAATAACTTTGTTATTTGGAAGAAGCTTTTTAAACTCCTCTATTTTACCTCTATTTGCACTTGCTAAAATAATATTCATTTTTTGCCTTTAAAAAATAGTTCCTATTTAAAAGGAACCTTAGTATATAATCAATACTCAAATTATAATATATTTAGGATTATGTATGATTAAATCAGTTTTACCTTTGAGTTTTATTATATCTTTACGATTTTTTGGACTTTTTATAGTTCTTCCTGTTATCTCTGTATATGCATTTAGCCTAGAAGGTGCAAATGCTACACTCGTTGGAATTGTTGTTGGTGGTTATGCACTAACTCAAGTTATTTTTCAAACTCCTTTTGGGATTATGAGTGATAAATTAGGAAGAAAAGGGACTATTATTTTAGGATTAGTTCTTTTTGCTATTGGTTCACTAATTTGTGCTCTAGCAACAGATATTTTGGCTCTTCTTTTAGGAAGACTTTTACAAGGTGCTGGAGCTATTGGAGCAGTTGTAACTGCTATGATTAGTGATGTTGTAAAAGAAGAACAAAGATCAAAAGCTATGGCAATTATGGGTGGTTTTATTGGTATTTCATTTGCTCTTGCTATGGGATTGGGGCCTATTATTGGTGGATATGCAGGTGTTCCAACACTTTTTTATATTACTATGATTTTATCTTTGATTGCTATTTTTGTATTAATTAAAAAAGTACCAAATCCACCAAAAATAACTCATACTTACAATGATAAATTAAAGCTACAAGATGTTTTAGGAAATGCAAATATAAACAAAATGCATATTACAAACTTTTTACAAAAAGCTTTGATGACTTTTGCATTTTTAGTTATTCCAATAATTCTTACAAAAATATACAACTGGGATATAAAAGATTTATGGCAAGTATATATTCCATCTATGATTTTAGGGCTTCTTGCAATGGGACCAGCTTCAATTTTAGCAGAGAAAAAAGGAAAATATAGAGAAGTATTAGTTATAGGAATTTTGTTATTTATAATCTCTTATTTATTGATGGGATTTAGCAGTAGTTCTATAATATTTTGTATTGGTGTTGTTCTATTTTTTATAGGATTTAATATGCATGAGCCAATTATGCAATCTCTTACATCTAAGTTTGCAAAGGTTCACCAAAGAGGAAGTGTTTTAGGAGTATTTAACTCTTTTGGATATTTAGGAACATTTGTTGGTGGAGTTTTTGGTGGTATATTATTAGACAAATTAGACTCTTATGAGATAGAAAGTTTCACTTTAGCAGTTGCTGTTATTTGTATATTATGGGCTATTTTAATAATTTTAATGAAAAATCCATCAAAAACAAAAAATTTATATCTTAGTTTAAATGAGTACAAACTTGAAAATAGTGGAAAACTAAATGCTAATCCAAATATCGATGAGTGGTATATAAACAATACAGAAAATATTTTAGTAGTAAAATATAGTGTTGATAAGATAAGTGAAGATGATATTAAATCAATTTTGAAGTGATTTAAGATGTTAAGATTTGTAGTTTACTTTTTTTTAATATCTATTTTACTAATAGGATTTGGGTTTTCATTTTTAAATAACTTTGAAAAACAAAAAGAGCAAATTTTTACAAAATATCAACTAGAGACAAAAACTACATCTCTTTTTATTCAAGAGAATTTAAAAAAATATCTACAAACTAAAGATATTGAGATATTAAATACAATAAATTCTGTTTTTAATGACAACTTTTCATCAATATCTATTCAAAAAGCTCTTTTTTCAATAAAAGAAAAAGA
>JAGOHQ010000033.1 GCA_017996075.1 Aliarcobacter sp. | reverse complement strand
ATTGTCATCAATGCAATAAACCAATTTCAAAAATGAGTGCTACGGATGTAATAAATCAGGTATTATCGCTACCAAATGAAGCAAAACTTATAATACTAGCACCTTTAATAAATAGAAAAAAAGGAAGTTTCGCAGATTTACTTGAGAATCTTCGATCAAAAGGTTATGTAAGAGCTATGATAGATGGAGTAATGGTAAGACTTGACGAGGATATAGAGTTATCCAAAACTCAAATGCATACAATAAAAGTAGTAATAGATAGAGTTACAGCAAATGAAACAAACAAAGATAGAATTGCTCAAGATGTTGAAAAAGGTCTAAAAGAGAGTTTTGGGGAGCTTGAAATTGAAATAATAAACCATGAAGAACTTGGTGTTGAAAAAAACATTCACTACTCAGAACATATGGCTTGTTTTGATTGTAAAATATCATTTGAACCACTTGAACCAATATCTTTCTCTTTTAACTCACCAAAAGGTGCTTGTAGCTCTTGTGATGGTTTGGGAATAAGATATGCACTTGATATGAAAAAGGTTATTGATGAAGATTTAGCTATTGAAGATGGTGCAATAAAGATAATATATGGATTTAACAAAGGTTTCTATTTTAAAATGTTAATAGCTTTTTGTGAACAATCACAAATAAATATCAAAACTCCATTTAGAGATTTAGAAGAACATCAAAAAAAATCTATCTTGCATGGAACTGTTGATGAGGTAAAATTCTTTTGGAAGAAGCACAAACTAACAAGAAAATGGGATGGTGTTGTAAAATTAGCATATGATATGATAAAAGATGAAAAAGAGATGGCTGAATTTATGACAGAAAAAAAATGTGACTCTTGCAATGGAAATAGACTAAAACCAGCTAGCCAAACTGTATATGTAGCTAAAAAAACTATTCCTGAAATTTTAAATATTCCAATAGAAGAAGCTCATAGTTTTTTTCAAGATGAAAATAATTTTTCATATTTAAGTGAACAAAACAAGATGATTGCAGCTCCTATTTTGAAAGAGATAAAAGAGAGAATTTTCTTTTTATATGATGTTGGTTTAGGATATATTACTTTAGGAAGAGATGCAAGAACAATAAGTGGTGGAGAAGCCCAAAGAATAAGAGTTGCTTCACAAATTGGAAGTGGTTTAACTGGGGTTATGTATGTACTAGATGAACCATCTATTGGTCTTCATGAAAGAGATACTAGTAAACTAATAAAGACATTAAGAGCGCTACAAGAAAAAGGAAATACCGTAATTGTAGTTGAGCATGATAAAGAGACTATACAGTCTGCTGATTTTATTGTTGATATTGGACCAAATGCAGGTAAATTTGGTGGTGAAGTAGTATTTGCTGGAACTTTAGAAAAGATGAAAAAAGCAAAAACTCTAACTGCTTTATATGTAACAGAAGCAAAAAAAGTTGAATATCCTCACAATAGAAAACAAGAAGATTATATTGAAATAAAAAATGTAAATATAAACAATATAAAAAATCTAGATGTAAAACTTCCTCTTAGAAACCTAGTAAGTATTACAGGAGTTAGTGGAAGTGGAAAATCTTCACTTATTCTTCAAACACTACTTCCTGTTGCACAAGAGCTTTTAAATCGTGCTAGAAAAGTAAAAAAAGTTGATGGAGTGGAAATAGATGGCTTGGAAAAACTAGATAAAGTTATATATCTTGACCAAAGCCCAATAGGTCGTACTCCTAGAAGTAATCCAGCAACTTACACAGGACTTATGGACGAAATAAGGGACCTTTTTACTAAAACAAAAGAAGCTAGTCTTAGAGGGTATAAGATTGGACGGTTTTCATTTAATGTAAAAGGTGGAAGATGTGAAAAATGTCAAGGTGAAGGTGAAATTAAAATAGAGATGCACTTCTTACCAGACATTATGGTTAAGTGTGATGTTTGTAATGGAGATAGATACAATGCTCAAACTCTTGAAATAGTTTATAGAGGAAAAAATATATCTGAAGTTCTAAATATGAGTGTAGATGAAGCTTTAGAGTTTTTTGCTAAGGTTCCAAAACTTAAGGCAAAACTTCAAACTCTAAGCGATGTTGGACTTGGATATATAACTTTAGGACAAAACGCTGTAACTTTAAGTGGTGGAGAAGCTCAAAGAATAAAATTAAGTAAAGAGTTAAGTAAGAAAGATACAGGAAATACTTTATATATTTTAGATGAGCCTACAACTGGACTTCACTTTGCAGATGTTGATAGACTCACACGTGTTTTACACCATTTAGTTGAACTTGGAAACTCAGTACTTGTAATAGAACATAATCTTGATGTTATAAAAAACTCTGATTTTGTAATAGACATAGGTCCTGAAGGTGGAGATAAAGGTGGAAAAATTGTGGATATGGGAACACCTGAATTTTTAGCACAAAATCATAAAAATAGTGGTTCATATACAGGTTACTATTTGGATAAAGAGATAAATAAATAATCTTTTTTAGTAAATAAAAAGCACATAAAAAGAGATATTTTGATAGGATAATAAAATAAATTTATGAAGGAAAATAATGAAATTTAAAGTATTTGTAGATGGACAACACGGAACAACTGGATTAAAAATTCACGAATTATTAGAAAAAAGAGATGAGATAGAGCTTTTAGAAATAGAAGAAAAAGATAAAAAGAATATAGAAAAAAGAAAAGAGCTTTTAAATAGTGCTGATTTAGTATTTTTATGCCTTCCAGATGATGCGGCAATTGAATCTGTAAGTTTAATAGAAAATGAAAATGTAAAAGTAATAGACGCAAGTACAGCACACAGAACAAATCCATCTTGGGTTTATGGAATACCTGAGCTTACAAGCAAACAAAGAGATAAAATCAAAAACTCAAAAAGAGTTTGTGTACCTGGTTGCCATGCCAGTGGTTTAATCATATCTATGAAACCACTTTTTAGAGATAAAATTTTAGGAAAAAATCATAAACTTATTTGCCACTCAATAACTGGTTATAGCGGTGGTGGAAGCTCAATGATAAATGATTATGAAAATGGTGATTTTGAAATTTTTGGAGCTCAAAGACCATACTCCTTAGGTTTAAATCATAAACATTTACCTGAAATGAAATATGTTTTAAAAATGAATAAAGCCCCTATTTTTACACCAAGTGTTGGAAATTTTAAACAAGGTATGCTTGTGATCTCATATATTGAAAAAAAGAGTATGAAAAAAGCAAAAAATAGAGAAGAGCTTATAAAAGTTTATAAAGATTATTATGCTGATGAGATTTTTATCAAAATAGTTGAAAACAATGAAGAATATCTAGAAAATGGTTTTTTAAATCCAATGAGATGCAACAATACAAATAGTATAGAAGTATCTGTTTATGAAAACAAAACTGATTTAGTAATAATCTCAAGACTTGATAATCTAGGGAAAGGTGCAAGTGGAGCAGCTATTCAGTGTATGAATATCATGCTAGGACTTGAAGAGAGAAAAGGTTTGGAGATAAAACTCTAAACCTAAATTCCCCTATTTCTTATTCTTTATTTAAATATTCCTTAAAATCTTTTAAAAATTTCTCTAACTCATTTTCAATATCATCTTTGCTTATTCCATTTTGCAATGCACCTTTTTTTACACTATTTTGAAAAAGTTTAGTTATTTTTCCATCTTCAAAAATTTTATATACAAAATATTCATTTTGTGAATTATTATTTAAATCTAAACTGCTAGAAAAACTACCACTTGAATCATTTATCAAATTAATTTTTGAATCTTTAAACATTTTTTCAAGTTCACCATTTACCGCTATTTGCTTGATAAGCCAAGGAGTATTTGATATATTTGCAACAAAAACTATATTTTCATTTAGATTTTTTTTATACAACTCACTAAAAACTGCCAAAGTATCATGATTTAAAACTATTAAATATATTGGAAAGTTTTTGAAAAAATCATCTTTTTTTGTATAGTTATTTCCATTTACCACATCAAAAAAACTAGGTATATATTTAAAATCTAATTCTTTGTCGCTTTTATCCTCTTTTATACTAGAAGGAATTGTAAAATATATCAAAAATCCAAATCCAACAACAAACAACAAAACAACTTTGAAAATATTTTTCATAGACTTTTACCCTCTTTCTTTGCCCATCTTTTAAATAATCTATAATTTAAAACCTCTTTTGGCATCTCTATACCATTTACTACAAATTCACACAAAATATTAGCTAAATATGGAGCTAAAACAAAACCTCTTCCACCAACACCATTTAAAGTATATAAATTTTCATACAAAACTAACTGCTCATCTTTTATAAAAGCTCCATTTTTTATATGTGGATAAGATTTAAAACTATTTTTACTATCTATCAAATTTCCAAGCATTGGAAAATAATCTACACTAGAAGCTCTAGCTCCTATTTTTACATCTACAACTTCTATATTTTCAAGTTCCAAAATATCATTTGCTTTTTCTAAGAGCTTTTTTGTGTCATTTTGCATTATTTTTAAAGTTTTTTCATTATGAGATATAAAATTTATATCTTTTAAATTTAAATTATAAGAGCTATCACTCATATCATTCTCAAATCTATTATGTGTCGCACCTATTGAAATTCTAAATTTTTTATTTTCTTCTACACTTTTAGAAATCGAGCACTCTTTATGATAGTTATACAATACTTTTGTAGTAGTTAAAATATCAATTTTTTGACCCCAAACTGCTCTTAATTTAAAATAATCTTCATTAATTAATGAAATATTTGCACCTGTACATAAAAATAGCTTATTTGCTTTAATCTCATCATTTAAAATCCAATAATTTTCGCTTTGATTAATTGTTTTAACATCATAATTAAATAATTTTTCAATACCATTACTAAGCTCTTTGCATAAAATTTCAGGCTTAACATTACTTCCTATTTCAAAATAATAGCCATTTTCTCTTTTTTCAAAAGGAAAATCCATATATGGTATGTAATTATTAAATTTATCTTCATCTTCTTTATTTTTTGGAACTCTTATTGTTCCAGATTTTAGAAAACTTTTTAGAAAATTCTCTTCATAAAACTTTGTTGAAAACTTTAAAGCATTTGCTACTAAAGTTTTAAAACTATTATCAATACCTAAAAGAGGCGATAAAAAAGCTCCAGCAGCTCCACTTGCACCCAAACAAACATCACTATTTTTATCAATAAGCAAAATGTTATTAGAATATTTTTTTAAAAAATAAGCTAAAGAACATCCAACTATACCACTTCCAATAATTATATAATCATATTTTTTCATAAAAATAGTATATCAAAAAAAATCAAAGTATATTTTAAATTTAAGTAGATAAAATACTTAATTATTTTTAAAAGGTAGTTTATTAAAATTTTAGTAACAGATGATTCTAAAATGGCTAGAAAAATGGTAATAAAAACTCTTCAAGAAGCATTAGATGATAAAAATTATGAGATTTTAGAAGCACAAAATGGTCAAGAAAGTGTTGATTTATATAAAGAACACAATCCGAATATAGTTTTTATGGATTTAACAATGCCCGTAATGGACGGTTTTGAAGCTTTGAAAAGAATAAAAGAATTTAATGAAAATGCAAAAGTAGTTGTAATTTCAGCTGATATTCAAAAACAAGCTATGGATAAAGTTAGAGAACTTGGGGCACTAAATTTTGTAAAAAAACCAATTGATTTGAAAAAAATGCAACAAATTCTAAACGATGTAATCTCTTAAAAGGTAAAAAATGATCAATATAGAACTAACAGAAGATGAAAAGGATTGCCTTCAAGAGCTTATGAATGTAGCCTATGGAAGTGCCACTGCAGCAATTACTGAGATATTTGATGCTTTTGCAAAACTTAGCATTCCAACTATTAAAATAATAAATGCTGTAGATTTAAAAGATTATTTAGCAAAAGAATTAAACTTTAAAGATGAGCACTTTATTGCATCTCAACAAATAAATGGTCCTTTAAATGGTGAAAATATGTTTATAATAGATAAAAAATCTGCTACAAATATGTCTATTAAATTTGGTTTTAGCGATGATGAAATTTCAAATGAGGATATTAGCGATATAACTTTAGAAATTACAAATATTTTATCATCTTCAACTATCAGTAAACTAGCAGAAGATATAGAAACTAGTGTATCTTTTTCTGCTCCAACAATAAAAACTATAAATTCAATCAATCAGCTAAACAATATTTTTATAAGTAACTACGAAAAAGTTATTATAATCTCTACGAAATTGGAGTTTGATGACTTAAATATTCATGGTGAACTATTTATTTTAACAACAGATAACTCAATTTTATTTATAAAAGAGAAATTAAATAAAATATTGGATGAATTATGAGCAATCCAGAAAAAAATAAATTTGATATTATTTGCAATACAGTAGATAATGGAATTATAGTATTAGATAAAGATTTAAGAGTACTTTTTTGGAATAGATGGCTAGAGACAAGAACTGGGTTAGAAGCAAGTAATATTATAAATAAAAATATTTTAGATTTTTATTCAAATATTGATGAAAAAAAATTAAAAAGAAAAATAACAACTGCTTTAAAACTAAACTCCCCAACATTTTACACTCCACAAACAGATAATTTTTTAATAAATATAGAGATAAATAATATCTCTGATAGAGTATTTAATCAAATGCAACAAAGCATTACTATAACTCCACTAGATTTAGAAGAAAGTTTAGTTATTTTATATATATACGATATAACTTTTTTGAGTGAAACAAATTACAAACTAGAAATGGCAAAGAAAAATTTAAGTGAAAAAAATGAAGAATTAAGACTTATTTTAGATACTACAATGGAAGCTATAATTATTTTTAAAGATAATAGTGTTGTTGATTGTAATAAAATTGCCATTGAACTATTTAATAAACAGATGAAATATGAGTTAATAAATAAAAGTTTTGATGATTTAATAAATAATAAGAATAGTGATATTTTTAATGAAAAAGAACCTTTCGAAACTAACTTAACAAGAGAAGATGGTAGTGAATTTAGTGCTATTATAAATATTAAAAATACGAGCTTAAATAATCAAATATTCCAAATAGTAACTATTGCAAATATTGAAGATTTAAAACGAAAAGAAAATCTAATGGCCGAACAATCAAAACTAGCAGCTATGGGTGAAATGTTAGGAAATATTGCTCATCAATGGAGACAACCTTTAAATATCATCTCTATGTCATCTTCTAATCTTAAATTAAAAAATGATATGGGAGAGCTAAATAGTTCTACTTTAAGAGAATCTTTATCTCTTATTTTAAAAACAATAAATCATCTATCTGATACCATAGAAACTTTTAATGACTTTCTAAAAACAGATAAAGAAAAAAGTATTTTTAATGTTAATGATAATATTAAAAATAGTATCTCTTTGGTAGATAATTTTTTTAAAAATTTTAATATAGATATTGTTTTAGAGCTAGATGATGATGTTTTTTTAAATAATCTTGCAAATGAATTTTCTCAGGCATTTATAAATATTTTAAACAATGCAAAAGATGCAATAGTTTTAAATCTAAAAGATAATGAATCTGGTTTAATAAAGATAAAAACAAAAAAGATTGACAATTTTATAGAAATTTTAGTTTTAGATAATGCGCTAGGAGTAGATAAAGATATTTTAAACAAAATATTTGAGCCCTACTTTACTACAAAACACAAATATCAAGGTACAGGTCTTGGTCTTTATATGACTAGAAAGATTATAAACTCAAGTATGGGTGGAGAAATAAGTGTTCAAAACAAAAAATTTACACACAATAAAAAAGAGTACAAAGGGGCAGAGTTTAAAATAAAAATTCCCCTTAAACTTGATTGACTTTGGCTCAAGGTTTGTGATATAATACTATCCTATAATTTAAAATTTTTAATAAAATAGGATTTGAAAAATGGCAAAAAGTTTATATGAAACATTAGAAGTAAGTGAAAATGCATCAGCTGATGAGATAAAAAAAGCATACAGAAAACTGGCAAGAA
>JAGOHQ010000032.1 GCA_017996075.1 Aliarcobacter sp. | reverse complement strand
CACAAATATAGTAGTGTTAGCTCTTATATAACAGCATCAATGGGATTGATATGCAAAAATGCAAATGAAATAGTTATTGATGAAATATATAAACAAGCTGATGATTTACTTTATCAAGCAAAAAGAAGTGGTAGAAATCAAGTGAAAGTTAATGAGGATTAAAAGCTTCGGGATGGGATGGGACAGTTTAAAATTTTGTGTAATTTGAGCCGATTATTTTAAAAACTAAGGATTGCCCCTTAGTTTTACTTTAATATTTTATGAACTAAATCCTCATAACTATTTACACAGTCATAAGTTATATTTTCATCTTTATTTAAAAACATTAGAAATATATTCAAAAACAAGACAAAGAACCAAAAAAATATAAGTTTTTAATTACAACTTAAAAAGGGAGAGATAAACTTAAAAGTATTAACATCAAAAAGTCCTTTATCACTAAGTTTTATCTCAGGAATAACCAAAAGTGCCATAAAAGATAGTGTCATAAATGGTGCCTTCAAAGAAGACCCTAATTTAGTTTTTGCAATATCATTAAGCTCTTTATATTTTTTTGCAACTATAACCCCTTCTTCATCACTTATTATTCCTGCAATTTTTAAAGGAAGAATATTTATATTTTTATTTTCAACACAAACAATTCCCCCTTTATGTTCAATTACACTATTTATAGCTTTCAAAATATCTTCATCACTACAACCAACGGCAATTATATTATGAGAATCATGTGCTACACTTGATGCAATAGCACCTTTTTTAAGTCCAAAACCTTTAACAAAAGATACAGATGGTTTTGTATCCAAATAGCGATTAACAACAACAATCTTTAAAATATCACAAGATAAATCACTTTCAAAAAATTCTGTCTTAGTTTGATAACTCTCTTTTTTAGTAATAAGCTCTCCATCAAAAGCTTTAATAACATGTATTTTCTTATAATTTGAATAAAACTTTATATCTTCAAATATTTTTGGTTTAATATTAAAATTATTAGGTAAATCATGTTTTATTTTTTCTAAATTAGTTTCACCGTTTTTATATACTATATTACCGTTTATAACTGTTTGAATAACTTGAAAATCTATAAGATTATTTACCTCTATAAAATCAGCATTATCACCAATTTGTAGCATTCCAAGGTCAAGTCCATAATGCTTTATTGGATTAATACATGCAATTTGTAATACATCAAAAAGTTCAAATCCTTTTTGAATAGAACGTTTAACTAAACTATTTATATGCTCATTTTCAAGATCATCAGGGTGTCTATCATCACTACAAAACATTAACTTATCAGTAAATTCACTTATTAGTGGACTTAATGCTTCATAATTTTTTGCAGCAGAACCCTCACGAATAAGTATTTTCATTCCTTTTTGAAGTTTTTCTTTTGCTTCTTCATAGCTAAATGCCTCATGATCAGTAGATATACCAGATTGAATATAAGATTCTAAATCTTCACCTTTTAAATCAGGACAATGCCCATCAATAGGTTTATTGTTATTTTTGGCAGATTTTATTTTAGAAAGTACATCTTCATCTTTAAATAAAACTTCTGGAAAATTCATCATCTCACTTAAATAATATATATTTTTTTGTTTCAAAAGTTTTTCTACACTTTGTGTGTCCAGTATTGCTCCACTTGTTTCAAAAGTTGTAGCGGGAACACAAGAAGGTGCACCAAAGTAGAATTTAAAAGGTGTTTTTGAAGCACTATTCATCATAAACTCAACTCCTTGAATTCCTAAAACATTTGCAATCTCATGAGGATCACTAACTGTTGCAATTGTTCCATGTTTTAAAGCGAGTCTTGAAAATTCATAAGGAGTTAACATAGAGCTTTCAATGTGAACATGAGCATCTATAAAACCAGGTAATATATAAGTTGAACAAGGCTTATCTGTTTGTGATATATTGACAATTTTTCCGTCTTCTACACTTACAAAAACTGGATATATTTTTCTATTTTTAATATCAACAAGATTAGCATGTAGTATCATGATTATTCCTAATTTAGTTATGTTGCAAAATTATATTCTCAAAAACTTAACTCCATCTTATGCTTTAGATTAATACCCAGAAATAATAAATAATCAAATTAAATAGTAAGTTATTCTCAAAATGAATTATTATCAATTACAGATTTTACAACATTAAAACAGATTCTATCAATTTGTACTAATATTGAAATTTCAAAGTTTGTGCAAAATCACTTGCTTTTATATTTTTATTAAGTTACAATTCATTTCTTAAAGATGATTTAGGGTTTTTGACTACATCTTTTGTTTGCTTTTATTGATGACTACAAAAATTGATACTAACTTACTTGATACAACTTAAAACTCATTTAAACTTTACAGATTACTTTTTAAGTAAAAAAATAATTATAAGGAAATGCTATGGCAGATCAAAATATTGGAACAGTAAAATGGTTCAACTCAGAAAAAGGTTTTGGATTTATTCAAATAGAAAATGGAAATGATGAATTCTTCGTTCACCACAGTGAAATTCAAAGTTCAGGATACGGTAGAGTATCTTTAGATGAGGGACAAAGAGTATCTTTCGAAATCGGAAGAAATGAAAAAGGTCCTCAAGCAAAAAACGTTAGATCAATATAACTTTTTTTAAAAATTAGATTTTTTCCAAACTATTTAGTTTGGAAAAAATTTATTCCACTAAAAATCACTATCTACAATAAATTCTAATCAACAATATAAAATAGATAAAAACAAAAAAATTATAAAAGAGAGAAATGACAATAACAAAAATAAATTTATCAATAAAACAGTCAGTTTTATTAAGACTTATAAAAAATGGAGAATCTTTAGAAGATGCTTCCTCAAAAGCTGGATTATGTATTAATCTTGCAAAAGATTATTTAAAACCAAAAAATCCATTTGCAATATATTAATTTTAGGGATTATAGCGATAATAGCAATAATTAATATATTCAGATACAATCACAACAATAAAACTTTTAGAATAAAAATGAATTAATAGCAATCTTTCTTCGATTACTTCTTTAATGATTATTATACATAATTTAAAAGGTTAATAAATGGGAATAATTGAAGATTACTTAATAAAGAAATACAACACTAATATGTTGATAAAAGAGTATGCAATGTTTGAATTACAGATTGATAAATTACCAAAATATTTTGATAAACAAAGATTTATTTCTACAACAGAAATAGAAAAACTAATTAATTCTGAATGCAGAAAAGGAAAAATAAATCTTAATATTATTTAATAGTAAAACTAATCTGGTTTGCAAACCAGATTCTTGTAGTAATTTAATATTACCACTAAAAATTGCAAAAAAGTAGATAAGTATCTATAATTTTAAAGCCAAATTGAGCTATTAAAAACTCGTAAAGTCTGCTATTTAGTATTTATTTATCCATTTATATCTTCCAGAACATACACTTTTTTGTTTTCAAAGCAAAAATCCAAAAAGAGTTTAAAAGCAAAATCAACCTCATCTTGATTATATCCAGCAATAGAAATTACAACTTTTCTTTGCTCACCAATAATCTTTGGTAAAGATGAAAATTCAAGTTGTGCGGGGATTTTTTTCATAGTATCTATTAAGTCATTTTCGCTTGTATTTATAGTTAAAGTTTTTCTATATTTTTTTATATTTGAATTAGAGTAATATTTATCCAAAGCCTCCAAAACCATACTTTGACTCATAGATGGAAATCCCGGTGTAAAGAAGAATCTATCTTCTAAATAAAATCCAGCTACATCATTTACAATATTGTTTAGAAGTTTTGCATTTATTGGCATATATGCCATATTTACTCTGTGAGGATAGGCATCCTCTTTAAATCTATTTTCTATTCTTTTTTTTGCTTCTTCGTGAAACTCCATCTTCCCATTTGTAAAAGCTTGTGCTGCTATTTGTCTTGTAAAATCATCTGGAGTTGCTCCAATTCCACCAAAACAAAACATCACACTATGCTCATCAGATTTTATAAGATTAAATATTTTTAGCATCAGCTCTTTATCATCTTCAATCACAAAAGATGCTTTATGTTCCCAACCACGCTTTAGAAGCTCCTGATTTAAAAACTCAAAGTGAGCATCTTTTCTTCTGCCATTTAAAAGTTCAGTTCCAATAATTACGCTATAAAAATTTACTCTCTTTTTCACTATTTAAAATCTTTTTTAAACTATTTTTGACAAAATGAAACTATCCATCTCATCTACAATCTCTTCTATAGTTCGCTCTCCATCTATTTTTTTCAAGATATTTTTTGATTCATAAAAATCTTGAATAGCTTTTAAAGGCTCAATATACACACTCATTCTGTTGTTAAATACTTCAACCTTATCATCATCTCCCCTATTTCTTCCAAGCACTCTATCTTTTGCAACTTCTTCGCTTACAACTACTTCTATACAATAAACTAGCTCTAACTCTTTTTCATTTTTTAAATACTCATCCAAAGCACTCATTTGCTCTAAACTTCGTGGGTAGCCATCTATTATTATTGTAGGTGTTGGGGCATTTTTTATAGCATTTATTATAGTTTGTATAGCTATTTTAATTGGTACAATATTTCCAGCATTTACATATTTTGCTATTTCATTTCCTATTTCACTATTTTTTGACATCTCAGCTCTTAGCATATCGCCTGTACTATAATGAGTTATATTTTCATGTCTTTTTGCTATAAGTTCGGCATCTGTTGTTTTTCCACTTCCAGGTGCTCCAATAATTAAAAATAGTTTTTTCATACGCTTCCTTTAAATAGTTCCTGCTAAAGTAAAAAGGAACCGTTTCTGTTAAGAGTTGATTGTATCAAAAATCAATTAAATTCCTAATCTACTTTTTTAAACTTATCTACTATTAAATGCTTTTTTAATACAATAAGCAAAAAAATTTTAAGGATAAAATATGAATTTAATGCTATTTGGAGCACCAGGAGCTGGAAAAGGAACTCAAGCTAAATTTCTAATCGAGAAATACAATATCCCTCAAATCTCTACAGGAGATATTTTAAGAGCTGCGATTGTTGATAAAACTACTATGGGAATGGAAGCAAAAAAATTTATGGATGCTGGGCAATTAGTTCCTGATTCAACAATTATTGGAATTATAAAAGATAGACTAGCTGTTGCTGATTGTAAAAATGGATTTATTCTTGATGGTTTCCCAAGAACTTTGGCTCAAGCTGAGGCTTTGGGTGAACTTATGGAAAATATGAAAATCAAACTTGATAAAGTAATCTCTTTAAATGTTCCAGATAGCCTAATTGTAGGAAGAATTACAGGAAGAAGAGTTTGTTCTGGTTGTGGAGCATCTTTTCATGTTGAGTTTAATCCATCAAAAAAAGATGGTGTTTGTGACTATTGTGGTGGAGAATTAACTATTAGAAAAGATGATAATGCCGAAACTGTAAAAAGCAGACTTGAAGCATACCACTCTCAAACAGCACCACTAATTGATTTTTATAAAAATATGGGTGTTTTTATGGAACTTGATGGTACAAAAGATGTATCAGAGGTTACAAAAGATATGATAAACGCTCTTTCGTAATTAATTTTAAAAATCCCAAAAGCCTCTTCTTCATATTTAGAGGCTTTTTAAATCTATCTTTTTAAAATATCAAAAAATAGCACTAAATAGTATCAATATCCAATTTACTTAACTTTCATTTTATTTTTTTAAGAGTAAACTTTGAAGATTTTATTTAAAAAAGGATTCGCTATGAATAAACTCTTATGGGGTGTAATAGCAATAATTGGGGCATCATGCTTTGGTTATTTAGCTTTACAACAAGGAGAAACTGTTTCTGCTATGTATTTAGTTGTGGCAGCTGTTTGTATCTATATGATTGCATATAGATTTTATGGAAGATTTGTTGCTTATAAAGTTTTAGAACTTGATAAAAACAGAGCAACTCCAGCTATGATAAATGACGATGGAAGAGATTTTGTTCCTACAAATAAATCTGTTTTATTTGGTCACCATTTTGCTGCAATTGCAGGTGCAGGTCCACTTGTAGGTCCAATTTTGGCAGCTCAAATGGGATATTTACCTTCAATGTTATGGATACTTGTAGGTGGTGTATTTGCAGGTGCTGTTCATGACTTTGTTGTTTTATTTATCTCTTCAAGAAGAAATGGTAAATCACTAGGTGAAATTATAAAAGAAGAGTTAGGAACATTTGTTGGTGGTGTTACTATGATTGCTATATTTGGTATTATGCTAATTATCATAGCGATTCTTTCAATGGTTGTTGTAAAAGCTCTTGCTGAATCTCCTTGGGGACTGTTTACTATTGCTATGACTATTCCAATTGCAATTTTCATGGGTATTTATATGAGATATTTAAGACCTGGAAAAGTTGGAGAAGCTTCAGTTATAGGTTTTATTCTTCTAATTTTAGCTATTCATTATGGAAGTATCATTGCAGCTGACCCTTATTGGAAACAAGTATTTACATTTGACGCTACGACTTTAGCATTTATAATGATGGCATATGGATTTATAGCTGCTGTTTTACCAGTTTGGTTTTTACTAGCTCCTAGAGATTATTTATCAACTTTTTTGAAAATTGGTGTTATTGGACTTATGGCAATTGCTATTGTTATAGTTGCTCCAGATATTCAAATGCCAAAAATGAATACACAATATTTTGATGGAAGTGGTCCTGTTTTTGCAGGAGCAATATTCCCATTTTTATTTATTACTATTGCTTGTGGTGCTATTAGTGGTTTCCATGCTCTTATTTCAAGTGGAACAAGTCCTAAAATGTTAGAAAATGAAACTCATGCACTTCCAGTTGGATATGGTTCTATGTTAATGGAGAGTGCAGTTGCTATCATGGCTTTAATTTGTGCTACTATTTTACATCCGGGGCTTTATTTTGCTATTAACTCTCCTGCTATATTTATAGGAACAGATGTTGTTCAAGTTGCTCAAACAATTTCTACTTGGGGATTTAGTGTAACACCTGAAGAAATTTTTACACTTACAAAAAATATTGGTGAAGAGACAATTTTATCAAGAACTGGAGGAGCTCCTACTTTTGCTATTGGGGTTGCTATTGTACTTCATGAAATTTTTGGTGGAGTTGATATGATGGGATTCTGGTATCACTTTGCTATTCTTTTTGAAGCTCTGTTTATTTTAACTGCTGTTGATGCAGGAACAAGAGCTTGTAGATTTATGGTTCAAGATATGCTAGGAAATGTTTATAAACCTTTAGGAAATACAAATAACTATGCAGCTGGTATTTTAGCTACATTTTTAAGTGTTGCTGGTTGGGGATATTTTCTTTATCAAGGAACTATTGATCCAAGAGGTGGAATTTATTCATTATGGCCACTATTTGGTGTAAGTAACCAAATGTTAGCTGGTATGGCTTTAATGCTTGCAACTGCAATACTATACAAAATGGGTAAAGCAAAATATACTTGGGTTACAGTATTACCTGCAACATTTGTATTAGTTGCAACTATGTATGGTGGAATTCAAAAAGTGTTACCTTTCAAAGAGGGTGATAGAGTTCATAATGCTGTAAGTCACGTTGCTACTGCACAAATTCAAATCAAAAAAATCGCTGATTTAGAAGCAAAAATTCCTACTTTAACAGTAGAAGCTGATATAAATAAAGCAAAAGCTGATATAGCTATTGCAAATAAACTAAAAAATTCAAATATAGTTAATGCTGTTTTAGCAGTGTTCTTTATGTTTGCAACTACTTTAGTAATTATTGCAACTTTAGGAATTTGTTTTGGAAGAATAAAAATACCTTTAAAAGAGACTCCTTATGTAAGACTTGATTCTCTTCAAAAGGCTTAAATGTGTTTGGAAAAATCAAAGAATTCTATGAAAAATCTGAAAAGTTTTTTCACCCTCTTGTGGGGCTTTCTAGCTATGAGAAATATCTTGAGCATATGAAAAGAGTTCATCCAGATAAAAAAGTTTTAACTAGAGGCGAGTTTTTTAATGAGTCTTTAGATAGAAAATATAATACTGGTGGTTTTAAAAAGTGTTGTTAAACTTTTAAGAGTAGAGTTTCTACTAAACATAAAAAGGCTTAGAACAAAAGTTCTAAGCCTTTTTTTATATCTATAAATTAACTTGTTTTTCTTTTAAAGCTTTTGCTCTTTTTTTCTTCCATCTATCAAAATATAGCATATATCCAGTTATTACAAATAAAGCCATAAGAGCAGAAGATACAAAATATGCTAATT
>JAGOHQ010000031.1 GCA_017996075.1 Aliarcobacter sp. | reverse complement strand
TTACATCCAATCTTACAAATAAATCTTTACCTAACTCTTGTTTTGCATAGTATGCAGATGGTCTATATCCACAAGATGCCAAAAATAATATAGATACTAAAAGTAAAGAAATTGGTTTTAGAAATCTCATATTATGCCTTAATTACAATATTTACAAGTTTATTTGGCACAACAATCTCTTTTATAATTGTAGAGTTTTCTAACCATTTTTTAGCACTCTCTTTTGCTATTAATAAAACCTCTTCATTTGAACTATTTAGAGGTACTTCTATTTCGCATCTTTTTTTACCATTTACTGTAACAGCTAAAACTATACTATCTTTTTCAAAAACCTCATTTTTAAGCTCTAAAGGTTTTTTAAAGTTTTCAAGCTCAAAATATTTATTTGAGATATCCCAACATGCATGAGGGATAATTGGCTCTAAAATATTTGTTAAAATATAGTAAGCTTCTGCCCAAATAGCTTCATTTTTTTGTGATGATAAATAGTTCATAGCCTCCATACAAGAAGCAATTAAAGTATTAAAAGCATATGTTTTTGTTAAAACTTCATTTGATTTATTTAAAGCTTCATAAACTTTTTTTCTAGCCTCTTTTTCATCTTTACTTAAACTATCTTGAGAGATATTTTTAAACTCTTTTAAACCATCTGAAGTTATATTAATAGCTCTTTCATAAAATCTTTTTATAAATTTATATGCACCTTCAACTGCACTATCATTCCACTCTAACTCTTTTGTTGGTGGTGCTGCAAAAAGTATAAACATTCTTGCTGTATCTGCTCCATATTTTTCAATTAAAATATCAGGATCTACAACATTTCCTTTACTTTTACTCATTTTTGCACCATCTTTTAAAACCATACCTTGCGTTAAAAGTCTTTTAAATGGTTCATTTGAGTTTGTATAACCTAAATCTTTTAAAACTTTTGTGAAAAATCTTGCATATAAAAGGTGTAAAATAGCATGTTCTATTCCACCAATATATTGATCAACATCCATCCAATAATCACTATCTTCTTTTGAAATTCCTTCTGTTTGCCATTTCTTATGATTTGTTGCATATCTTAAAAAGTACCAAGATGATTGCACAAAAGTATCTAATGTATCTGTTTCTCTTATAGCACTTTGACCACATTTTGGGCAAGAGCAGTGTTTCCAAGTAGGATGAAGATCAAGAGGATTTCCCTCTCCTGTAATTTCTACATCATCAGGAAGAGCTACAGGAAGATTTTCTAATTTTTCAGGAACCAAGCCACAACTTTTACAATGAACAAATGGAATAGGAGCACCCCAATATCTCTGTCTTGAAACTCCCCAATCTCTAAGTTTAAAATTTACTTTTTTACTTCCATTTGAATTTTGTTCAAAGTGATACATTATTGCATTTTTTGCATCACTATTTTTTAAGCCAGTAAAACTTTCACTATTTATTAAAACTCCATCTCCTGTATAAGCAGCTGTTTGTTTTTCTATTAGTCCATCATCTCCAACAATAACTTGTTTTATTGGTAAATCATACTTTTTAGCAAATTCAAAATCTCTTTGGTCATGTGCAGGAACTGCCATAACAGCACCTTCACCATAAGAGCTTAATACAAAATTTGCAACCCAAACTGGTACTTTTTGTCCAGTTAATGGATGAATTGCTTCAATTTCTAAATCAATTCCCTCTTTTTCTTGTATTGCTCTATCTTTTTGAGGTACTTTTTGCATATTTTTAATAGCATTTAATTTATTTTTTGGCAATAACTCTTTTTCTAATATATATTTTACAATTGGATGCTCTGGAGAAAGTGCTGTATATGAAACTCCATAAATAGTATCAGGTCTTGTAGTAAATACACTAAAATTTGCAAACATCTTATCAAGTTTTGCTCTTGTCTCTTTTGTTACATCAAATTTAAACTCTAATCCTTCGCTTCTTCCAATCCAATTCTCTTGCATTGTTAAAACTTGTGAAGGCCATGAATTTTCAAGTGTTTTTAAATCATCAAGCAAAGTTTGTGCATATTTTGTAATTGCTACATAGTATCCTGGCATCTCTTTTTGAACAATTTCATTGTCACATCTCCAGCAACACCCCTCAACAACTTGCTCATTTGCTAAAACTGTTTGACAATCATTACACCAATTTACAGTTGCACTTTTTCTATATAAAACTCCAGCTTCATACATTTTAATTATAAACTCTTGCTCATATTTTGTATAAAGCTCATCACTAGTTGCAAACTCTTGATTTTCACTAAAAGATAGACCTAAACTTCTTAGCTCATTTCTCATATAATCTATATTTTCATAAGTCCATTTTTTTGGATGAAGTTTGTTTTTAATAGCAGCATTTTCAGCTGGCATTCCAAAACTATCCCAACCAATTGGATGAAGTACATTAAAATCATTTTTTCTAAAATGTCTGGCAAAAGCATCACCTAAACAGTAATTTCTAACATGTCCCATGTGAATTCTTCCACTAGGGTATGGAAACATACTTAATATATATTTTTTTGGTTTTGAAAAATCATCACTTGGCTCAAAAGATTTATTATCAATCCAAAATTTTTGCCACTTTTTTTCAATATCCTTCGCCAAATACTCCATTAATAATCTTCCTTTTCTTTATTTTTTGCACTCTCTACCATAGAAAGTATCATTGATACAATATTTGCAATTACAGCACCAATTGCAAGAGCAATAACTAATTTCATATTTCCTGTAAAAACGAATACCAAAAATGCAGGAATCAAGTGTAAATCAGCAACTAAAGAACAAGCCAAAAGCTCAGCTGCTAGAAGATTTTTTACACCAATTTTTAAAATTGTAGAGATAACATTAACTCCAGCTGCAATAAAAAGGGCTATGATGTTTGGTTCATACAAAAAACCCGCTGTTGTTGTTAAAGACATCAATGTTAAGAAAATATAGGTTACCTTACCCCAGTCCATTTTTTTCCTTTTAAGTATTTAAAATAAAGTATGCATATTAGCTAAAATTCCATAAAAAACTAATTTTAAGCATATAAAGCACTTTTACTTAAACATTACAGCACTTTTTTAATTTACTTTAGATATTATAAACTAATTTTTTTTTAGGAAAACAAATGGATTTATCTGTACTGTTAGGCTTAATAGGTGCTATAACATCTATTTCTGTGGGGGTTATTTTAGAGGGTGGAAATCCCGCTGGAGTTCTTCACATCTCTTCATTTATTATTGTTATACCAACTGCAATGCTAGCTGCGGTTGTAGCAACTGATTCTAAATATGTAAAAGCAGCTTTTAAAGAGTTTAAAAATATCTTCAAAAAATCACCTGTAAATTTTGAAGCAAGGATTGATGAACTTGTTGAATATGCAATAACTGTAAAAAAACAAGGTGTCTTAGCTTTGGAAAAAGATGTTCAAGGTTTAAACCACCAATTTTTAAAAGAAGCTTTAAGTATGGTTGTTGATGGAAGTAAAGAAGAACAAATAGAAGAGCAGCTAGAACCTGTAATTGAAGCAACAGAAGAGTACTATCACGGTGCTAGCCACTTTTGGTTGCATGCAGGTGAAACATCTCCTACTATTGGACTTGTTGGTGCTGTTTTTGGTCTTATTTTAGCCTTACAAAAGCTAGATGATCCTCCCGCTATGGCAGCTGGAATTGCAGGAGCATTTACAGCAACCGTTATGGGAATTGGTGGTTCATATATATTTTTAGGTCCTTGGGGAATTAAACTAAAAGCAAAAGGTCATTTAGTTGTAAAAGAACAATACCTTATTCTTGCTGCTTGTAAAGGAATGGCAAGAGGTGATGCACCAGGTGAACTTAAATTGAAGTTATCAAAAATGATAACTCCAATGCCTTTATAGGATTTTTTTTAAATGTCTAAAAAAAAGAAGTGTGAGTGCCCAGCTGGTGAAAAGTGGGCAGTTCCATACGCAGACTTTTTAAGTCTTCTTTTAGCCCTTTTTATTGCTCTATACGCTTTGGCATCTGTAAATATGGAGAAACAAAAAGCTCTAAAAGAAGAGTTTATAAAAATTTATAAATTTCCATCTGCAAATATAGTTGAAGAACAAGATAAACAAGAAAAAGCTATGACAGAAGAACAATCTGATGATAGCGTTGAGGGTCAAAAAGTTATTGTTCACACTTTAGATAATAAAGAGCAAGAACAAAATAGCAATAAAGGTGCAAACTTAATAGAGCTTCCGAATGGTTCTTTGATGAGTGTTCCAGCAAATTTGACTTTTGAAAATGGAAAATCAGAGATTACATCTGTATTTGCAAATGATTTTTTAAGTAATTTAGCTCAGTTAATAAATGCAATGCCTGAAGATACTGAAATAAATGTAAAAGGTTATGCGCAAGAGAGTGAAGTTAGAAACTCTAAACACAAAGATGCCTTAGAACTTTCAACAGCAAGAGCAAACAATGTAATAAGAGAGTTAGTAAAATACAATGTAAAACCTTCAAGGCTATACTCAAGTGGTTTTGGAAGCAACAAAGAATCAACTCTAAAAGATAAAAGTGTTGTTGTGTTTGAACTACACTCAAATGGTCCAATTACAAGTGAAGAAGATGTAAATTTAGAGTCAATTTTTAATAAAATGAAAGAGTAATGCAAAGTAAAAAAAAGTTTAAAACTCTTCTTCCTATTGCAAAAAAGAAGTGCTGTTTTTTAAAGTTTATAGATTTTGAACCAATAGTAAAATATGGTTCAATCTTTATAATCTTACTATCTATTTTTATTCAATCTTCAAATATCATTCAAAATAAAAACTTACTATTAAGTATCTTTTCACTATTTTTTAATCTGTTTTTTCTATTAATTATTTTACAAAAATTAGAGATGATAAAAATTAATTTTTTGAATATTTATGTAGAGAGTTCTTTGAAGTTTTTAATATTTATATATATTTTAAACTCATTTTTATATCTTTTTATTAATAACTCTGTTTATTCATATATATATGCACCAATAAATCTTTTTGGTGCATATTTTATATTTTTACTTCTAAAAAAAGAGGATATTAGTTAAACATCTTTTTCAAAGCATCTCTTCTTTCTTGAATAGAGCTAGGATTTTCATTTATCTTTTTTTTATCTTTTGTATCATTGCCTAAGATTATATTAAAAAGTACATAAACAGCAATAAACAAAACAACAATAATAACAATCAAACCTTTAATATAGTTATCCATATCTATTTAAACTCTTCCTTGTTCATACATAGCTCTTAATTTCTCTTTCTCTTTTCTATTTGCCTCTTTTATAGCTTGTTTACTTCTATAACTATCTGTGTTAAATCCTAAGAATTTAATAAATGGAGAAACCACAAAAATAGATGAGTAAGTTCCTATTATAATTCCAACAAATAGTGTAAATGAAAATGCATATATAATCTCCCCACCAAATAAAAGCATCGTAAGTACTGCAAATTGAGTAGTTGAAGATGTAAGAATTGTTCTTGAAAGAGTTTTACTTACTGAATCATTTATTAAAGCATCAAGATCTCTCTCTTTTGTAATTTGTAAACTCTCTCTAATTCTATCATTTACAATAATAGTATCATTTATTGTATATCCAATCAAGGTTAAAATTGCAGCAATCATATCAAGATTTACATCTATTTTAAATAGACTAATAATCCCTAAAGTAATAATAACATCATGAACAAGTCCAATAATAGAAGCAACAGCAAATCTCCACTCAAATCTTATTCCAATATAAATAAGCATAGCTAACAAAGCCATAGTTAAAGCCATAATACCTTTTTCTCTTAATTCAGCTCCAACTTTTGCACCAACCATATCTATCTTTCTTATCTCAAAATTTCCAGTTGGTACTAATATTTTGTTCATATCATCACTAGCATCATTTGTTACACTACTTGAAGTACCTGTAAATCTTATAGTTATCTCATCAGCACTTCCAAACTCTGTTACATTTGAACCAGCATATTTACTATTTTCTAAAACTTCTCTTATTTTATCTAAAGGTGCAGCTTGTTCATATTTTACTTGAACAATAGTTCCTCCAACAAAATCAATACCATAGTTTAAACCTCTTGTAAATAGTAACACAAGTGAAGCTATAATTAAAATTCCAGATATAGTTAAAAAAGGAACCTTTTTACCCATAAAATCATAAGTTTTATTGTTGTTAAAAATCTCCATTATGATACTCCAAACCATTTTTTATTGTTTTTATCTTTTGCAATTTTTGGCATTATTGCTTGATAGATACCATGAGTTCCAACTATTGATGTAAGCATTGAAGTTAAAATCCCAATTGAAATAGTTACAGCAAAACCTTTAATAGCTCCACTTCCATAAGCATACAATACAATAGCAACTAAAAAAGTTGTAATATTTCCATCCATAATAGCTCTAATAGCGTTTGAATAACCATCTTCTATAGCTTTTTGAACACTTGCACCCGTTCTTAAAACTTCTCTAATTCTCTCATTTATAATAACATTTGCATCAATAGCCATACCTAATGTCAGAATAATTCCAGCCATACCTGGAAGCGTTAAAGTTGCACCAAAAAGAGCAATTACTGCTAAAAGAATAAATACATTTGCAATTAAAGCTATATTTGCAATAATTCCAGCTCTTCTATAATAAAACATCATAAATATAAAAATTAAAGCTGTTCCAGAGACTAAAGCTATCATTGAAGCTTTTATACTATCAGCCCCCAAAGATGGTCCAACACTTCTTTTTTCCAAAAGAGTTACGCTTGCCAAAAGTGCTCCACTTCTTAAAGCAATAGCAACATTTCCAGCTTCTTGTACTGTAAACCCTCCAGAAATTTGACCACTTCCACCACCAATTCTCTCATTTATATTTGGTGCAGAGTAAACTTTTCCATCTAAAACAATTGCTAACCTTTTTCCTACACTTTTAGCAGTAAAATCACCAAAAATTCTAGCTCCCGCACTATTTAAAGTGAAATTTATAATTGGTTGATTTGATTGACTAAAAGCAACTTGAGCATCTACAACTTGACTTCCATCCAAAATTGGTATCTCTTTTACAAGATATTTTTTATTTGAATCATTTGTATCTTCTAAAATAACATCTCCAAAAGCAGCTGCCTCTTTACTTGTCATTTGATACACTCTATCCATTCTCTCTTCATCAACTGCCATAAGTTCAAGTTTTGCAGCTTTTGAGATTAAATCTCTTGCTGCTTTTTCATCACTAGCTGTTTTAATTCCTGGAAGTTGAACAACTATATCACTATCACCTTGTCTTACAACTGTTGGTTCACTAAGCCCAAATTGGTCAAGTCTATTTCTAATAGTCTCAACAGCTTGTGCAACAGAGTAATCTTTTGTTTTTATTATCTCTTCGGCATTTAGAGAAACTTTATACTCTAAATCTTGCTTAACTATATCTAAACCCTTTATTTCTGAGAGCATTTTATCCATTTTAGCCATTTCATCAATATCTAAAATTGAAAAATAAATAGAGTTATTACTCACAGTTAATCCATCAATAAGCAACTCTTCATCATCACTAAAATATTTAATAGCAGTTGCAATTGATTTTATTTTTGAAGTTACAGCTTCTTCAGTGTTTACACCCAAAAGCATATGAAGTCCGCCTTGAAGGTCAAGACCCAAATTTACTTTTTTTCCATAATCTGTTTGCATTAAAGATGGAATAGCAAAAAAAACACCAAATATAATACTAATTAAAAAAATTGTGAGTTTAAAATTAAAAATTTTCAATATAAATCCTTATTTGTAGGGGGAGAATTTAAGATATGAAAATCATATCTTAAATAATAAATTATTCAGTAATAAGTCTAGTAACAAACTCTTTAGCTAATTTCATCTCAGAGTTATCGCTATTTTTTACTACAAAAAATGCATCTTCAACTTTTACTACTTCTACCATTAAGCCACCATTTGTTACAATCTTATCACCTTTTTTCAGGTTTATGATCATCTCTTTATGAGCTTTTGCTTGTTTTTGTTGTGGTCTAATTATTAAAAAATAGAATATTGCAAAAAGTGCAACCAGAGGTAGTAATGAAGTTAATAAATCGTTTTGCATCGAATTTCCTTTTTATTGGGGGTTTAGTATGTTTTTGTTAAAAACTCAGCATTTTAACAAAAATTTAATAATAAAAGGCTTGATTACAGCTTGTTTACTTAGCTCTTTTATATATTTATCATATTTTGGATTTGAGATTAAATTAATCAATACACTATTTGGACTTTATGGAATATATCTTTTACTAACAATTCCAAGAATTTCACTATTTTATGCAGGATTCTTTACAGGAATATTTTGGTGTTATTGGATGAGTGTTAGTTTGCAATACTATGATATTACCTATATAGCTCCATTTTTACTTTTAGGAATTGGTCTTGTTTTTGGAACTATTTTTGCTCTTTTTGCAGTTATAAATAAACTCTCTTTTAGAATTTTAATGATTTTTGGATTTTTATTTATCGCTCCATTTGGTTTTAATTGGTTAAAACTTGAGCTTATATTTATTGATTCATATTTAAGCACTACAAAATTTGCATTTTTTTTAATTCTTATATCTCTTTATCTTGTAATAAAATTAAAAAGATTAAAAGTACTAGCTATTTTACCACTACTGTTTGCTTTTCATAG
>JAGOHQ010000223.1 GCA_017996075.1 Aliarcobacter sp. | reverse complement strand
TTTTAATTTATTTTTAGGTAGAAATATAATCTATAAAAACTTAATATTTGCTTTTAGATTATTTTTTTATCTCTTTTATATTTAAATCAATATTTGAAGATGATTTTTTAATATCTTTTTCTAAAACAACCTGTTTTTTATCTATTGATTTCTCTTCAATTAAATATTTTTGAATATTTAAAGCTCTTTGATTAGCAATTTTTTCTTTTTCATTCTTTTCATCAAAAGATGGAGAAAAACTAATTGCAAACTCTTTTTTGCTTTTTAAAATAGTAGCTATTTTATCCAAAGTCTCTTTTTGAATAGGCGTTATTTCACTCTCTTTTAAATTAAAGTCTACGCTATTTATCTCATCTTCACTAAAATTAAATAGGCTTCCAATAAGTGAAAATGGTGCTGTTATAGCCTTTGTAATAAGATTTACAAATGCTTTCCAAACTATTGCTGCAATAGAAAACTCTGGATCATCTACATTTCCAGAAACAGGAAGATTTAAATCAATAGTATTTGAGCTATCCTCTAGAAGAGTAATTGCTAAATCTAAAGGTAAAGATACTGCATCTTTACTCTCTATCTTCTCTCCTAACTCTAGTTTTTTAATAATAATACTATTTTTTGCTTTTAGATTTGACTCACTAATATTGTAGTTTAAATCAAGTTCTAGTTTACCATCTTTAATTTCTCTACCAACAAACTTTGCTGTATATGGTGTAAAATTTTTCATAGATATATTTTGAAATTTCATATTTATATCTGTTAGAATTCTTATATCGTTTGGATTTACTATTCCTGTTATTTTAGCAACTCCATAGTCATCTACAACTCCATTTATCTCAAGATTTGAAGTACTATCTGCTCTGTTTTTTACTGCTGAAACAGCTCCTTTTAGTTTTGAAATTGTTGTTTTAAAAGGAATAGCAAGATTTCTGTCTTCAAAATCCAATGTCATATTTTTTATATTAATTGGGCCTAAATTTAGTCTTGTTGTTTTTTTATTTTCAACTTTTTTATCAACTTCTTGTTTATTTATACTATTTTTTTCTATCTCACCTTTTGCTTGACTATTTTTTGGTAGGATTATAGAAATATGAGGATTGTTTAAATTTGTTTTTTCTATTTTAAAGAAATTTTCTTTGCTAATTAGCTTTTTTAAATCCAAATTTATATTTTTAGCTTCTATTTTAAGCTTACTTTCCATATTTAAAATATCTATTTTAGGATCTTTTAATAATATTTGACCAATAACTATTGCATCTTTTTTTAAACTAAAATTTGAAATTTTTAAATTTGTTTTTTTTGTATTTATATCAAAAGAGCTATTTGAATCAAAGAAATTAACATTTGTATCATAAAGTTCAATTTGGTTAATAGAGATATTTTTTTCTTTATCTAATAAAAAGTTATTTAATTTAAGGTTACTATTTTTTGAAGATAAAGATATGTTACTATTTTTATCTTCAAAACCGAACTTGTTTAGTTTTAAATTTGATAAATCAAAAGATATTTCATCAAAAATAGATAGTTTTGATAGTTCTAAATCTATATTATTTGTAGTAATTTTAATTTTTGATTTCTTATCTTCAAATATTACATTATCTTTTTTCAAAGCAGAATTTGACACTTCAATTTTTGAACCATTTATAAAAATATCATCATGTGTTAAATCTGTTTTGCTTGAGCTTATATTTAATTTATTGTTATTATCAATATATTTTGTATCTAAAGTTACTAAATTAGCACCTTTAATATTTATCTTATCATTTACTATATTGATATTTGAAGTTTTTGCTTTTATATCTTTAATATTTAATTTTGAATTATTTAAAATATCATGAAAATCAAAATTTGCATTTAGATTAATATTTTCTAAATTTATTTTCCATGGTTTGTTATTTAAATTATTTAGACTATTTTCTTGATTACTACTTTTTATCTCTTTTTCATCTATTTGCTCTTTTAAAAGATTTGCAAAATTTACTCCACCTTTATCTAAAATCATATTTGCGTATAAATCTTTTATATTTAAATCTTTAAATTCTAGCTCTTGATTGTTTAAATCAAATGAAAAATATTTTAAATCTAGCTTATTTAACCTTGCTATTTCTTTTTGATTTTGACTTAATTTTAAATTATTTATCTCAAAAATTTCACTATTTAAAAATAGATTAAAATCATTTGTAGTATCAATATTGTAATTTAAAGCAAGATTTATATTTGCTTCTGGATTTAACTCGAAATTAAAAAGTGATTTATCAAAATCTAAAAGCTCTTTTATTTTTAAATTTGAGATAGTAATTTTACCATAAGCAATAAATGGCTCAATTTTTATACCTCCAGATATTTTTACATCTGTATTCTCATTTAATTTAAATTGTAAGTTATTTGAAGATAAAGAGTTCTTAAATGTTCCAAAATCATATATTGTGTAGTTTATATCTTTTAGATGTAAGTTGTACTTTTTTTTATCTGTAAAACTTGTAAAATCTATATTTGTATCTTTT
>JAGOHQ010000222.1 GCA_017996075.1 Aliarcobacter sp. | reverse complement strand
GCTGATATTGCTGAAGAAGTTATAAGAATGGTTGGAATTGATAATATTATTTCAAAACCTTTGGCTATTGATGAAGTAAATAGAGTAAATAAAACTAGTTTGGATTTACAAAAAAAGAATAAATTAAGATACAAAGCTATTGAAAATGGATTTTTTGAAACATTAACATATGTGTTTTCTTCAAAAGAAAATTTAGAAAAATATGGTTTTCAAACTGTAAAAAGTGATTTAGACCTTATTAATCCAATTGTAAAAGAGTTAAATACTTATAGAACTACCCTACTTTTAAATCTTATTGAAGCTTGTTCAAATAATTTTAAAACAGGTTCAAGAAGCGCTAGTTTTTTTGAAATTGGAACTATTTTTGATGAAAACAGAGTTGAAAGCAAAAAAATTGCCTTTGTTCATAGTGGAGCTTCATCTCTAGAAGATGTAAGCAATGCTGGAAAACCAAAGAATATGGATTTCTTCTCATTTGCAAAAAAAGTTTTAAATACTATTGGTGAATTTGAGCTTGAGCCTATGACAAATATTGATAATAAATTTATTCATCCATATCAAAGTGCAAATATTTTAATAGATGGAAAAATATCAGGATTTATATCTAAACTTCATCCAAGTGTTGCAGCTGATTTTGATTTAAGTGATACTTTTTTTACACAAATAGATTTTGATAGTTTAGAAGATGGTCTAATAAAAGCGAGTTCTTACTCTAAGTTTCAAGCTTCAAGAAAAGACTTAAGCATAATCGCTCCAAAAACTTTAGAGTTTAAAGAGATTAAAAAAGTTATTAATTCACTAAACAATAGCCTGATTAAACAATATAACTTAATCGATATATATAGTGATGATAAACTTGGGGAAAACGAGAGTTTAACTATTAGATTTACTCTTCAAAGTGATGACAAAACACTTGAAGATGAAGATATAAATCAAGTTATAAACTCAATTTTAGATGCTTTAAAAGAGAAATTAAATATTACTTTAAGATAAGGGAAAAATATGTCAAGTTTTAATATAAAAAGATTAAATAAGCCTTTTGATGTTGTTATAGAAAATATTGCAAGTGATAAATCAATATCTCACAGATGTGCTATGTTTTCACTATTTTCAAATAAAACTTCGTATATTAAAAACTATTTAACTGCTGAAGATACTTTAAATACTCTAAAAATTGTAGAACAATTAGGAGCAAAAATAAAAAGAGACGGAAGCAGTGTTGAAATAACTCCTGTTGATAATTTAAGCGAACCTGATGATGTACTTGATTGTGGAAACTCTGGAACTGCTATGAGACTTTTTTGTGGATTATTAGCAAGTGTTGATGGCTCTTTTGTTTTAAGTGGAGATAAATATTTGCGAAGCAGACCAATGAAAAGAGTTGCAGACCCTTTAAGAAATATTGGAGCAAATATTGATGGAAGAGAGAACGGAAACAAAGCACCTCTATTTATAAGAGGAGAAAAGTATTTAAAACCTTTTACTTACATCTCTCCAGTTGATTCAGCTCAAGTTAAATCAGCTATGATTTTAGCAGCTCTAAGAGCCACAAATGTTAGTAAATATAAAGAGAATGAGCTTACACGTGACCATACTGAGAGAATGTTAAAAGGTATGGGAGCAGAAATTTTTACAGATAATGAAGGTTTTATAAATATAAAACCTCTAACCTCTCATCTAAAACCTTTAAATATAACTGTTCCAGCAGATCCTTCTAGTGGATTTTTCTTTGCTGTTGCAGCTGCAATTTCAAAAGGCTCTAGGGTTGTAATAAAAAATGCATCTTTAAACCCAACAAGAGTTGAAGCATATGTGGTTTTAAAAAAAATGGGAGCCATAGTAAACTTTATTGAAAAAGAGAATGTTTATGAACCTATTGGTGATATTGAAATAATTGGAAATGAATTAAATGGTGTTGAAGTAAGCCAAAATATATCTTGGCTAATAGATGAACTTCCAGCTCTTAGTATTGCAATGAGTTTAGCAAAAGGAACATCAAAAGTAAAAAATGCAAAAGAGCTAAGAGTAAAAGAGAGCGATAGAATAAAAGCAGTTGTTGATAATTTAGCTCTTTGTGGTGTTGATTTCACAGAGTTTGAAGATGGATATGAGATAAGAGGTGGAGAGTTAAAAAGTGCAACTATTGACTCTTATGGAGATCATAGAATTGCTATGAGTTTTGCAATAGCTGGATTAAATTGTGATATGAAAATAGATGACGTAGAGTGTATAAACTCATCTTTCCCAAACTTTAAAGAGATTTTAGACTCTTTGTATTAAGGATAAATTTTGAAAATAGAACTAGCAAGTAGCTATGGTTTTTGTTTTGGTGTAAAAAGAGCCATAGAAATTGCACAAAAGTATGAAAATAGTGCAACTATGGGACCACTTATTCATAATGAAGATGAGATAAATAGATTAAAAAAAGATTTTAATGTAGGGTTATATTCACAACTAAGTGATGTAAAACCAGATGATACTGTAATTATAAGAACTCATGGTAT
>JAGOHQ010000221.1 GCA_017996075.1 Aliarcobacter sp. | reverse complement strand
GCTATTGGAATAAGTGTTATTTTAGCTCAAGCAGGTTTTTTTGTTCCTTGTAAATCTATGAGGTTTTCAATATTTGACTCAATTTTTACAAGAATTAGCGGGGCTGATAATATTTCAAAGGGATTATCAAGTTTTGCAGTTGAGATGATGGATTTAAAAAATATATTTAATCGTGCTAGTAAAAAATCTCTAATTTTGGGAGATGAGATAAGTCACAGTACAGAAACTTTAAGTGGTCTTAGTATTGTTGCAAGTGCTATTTTAAAACTTGCACGTCTTGAATCACTTTTTGTTTTTGCTACACATTTACATCAACTACCACAAATTCCTGAGATTGAGAAATTAAAAAATATTATTTGTCTTCATCTGTCTGTTATGTATAAAGATGATGAAGATAAATTAATTTTTGATAGAAAATTAGCTTTTGGGAGTGGCTCATCTATATATGGATTGGAGTTTGCAAAATCTTTGCATATTGATAAAGAGTTTTTAAATGTTGCAAATGATATTAGAAAAAGATTAGCAGATGATTATACAAAAGTTGAAAGAATTTCACAAAAGAATAGTTCTAAATATAATACAAATTTATACACAAGTACTTGTATAATATGTGGTCGTGCTTGTGATGAAGTTCATCATATACAAGAGCAAAAAAAAGCAAATAAAGATGGATTTATAGGACATATCAATGCAAATCATAAATATAATCTAATCCCACTTTGTAAGCTTCATCATAAAATGGTTCATGATGGTAAAATAAATGTAAATGGTTTTGTAGCAACTTCAAAAGGCATAGAACTTCACTACACTATGATTGAAGAGTAAATTTTAAGATTTTATATAGTATAGTAGTAAAAATATTAACCCTATGGTGGTAAAAATGAAAAAAAGAAGTTTAGAAAATATCTTAAATCTAGCACTTGATACTTTTCCCGTTGTTTTATTAAATGGTTCAAGACAAGTTGGAAAATCTACTTTAGCAATAGAAAAATTTAAAAACTATATAACTTTTGATGATGGAGAATTAAGACTTTATGCAAAAGAGAATCCAAAAGCTTTTTTAAAAAATCTTGAACTTCCAATTTGTATTGATGAAATACAAAAAGTTCCTACAATTTTGGAATATATAAAAATCCAAATTGATACAAATAGAAAAAATGGAAGTTTTCTATTAACTGGAAGTAGCAATGTTTTAGACCATAAAGATAGTAAAGATAGCCTTGCAGGAAGACTTTGTGAACTGAAACTTTTACCTCTTAGTTCAAAAGAGAAAAATGATAAACCAGATGAAAATATTATAGAAAAGCTTTTAATTAAAGATTTTAAAAATATCAAAAAAAACTATTTTGAGGAGTTATGTGAGCATATTTTAGATGGTGGTTATCCTGAAATCTTGTATCTAAAAGGCTTACAAAAAGAGCTTTGGTTTAAATCATATATTGCAACTTATATAGAAAGAGATGCTAGAGATTTAGCAGATATTAGAAATATTGATAGCTTTATAAAGTTTGTCTATATTTTGGCTTCAAGAAGTGCCACAATTCTAAATAAATCAAATTTAAGCGTTGATATAGGGATAAAAGATATAACAACTGATAACTATATTTCAATTATTACAAAAATATATCAAGCAACACTTTTGAAACCATATTTTTCAAATATTGGAAAACAGTTTATAAAATCACCAAAAGTTTTTATAAATGATACAGGAGTTTTATGTAGTTTATTAAATATAAGCTCAAAAGAACAGCTTCTAAACTCTACATATAGTGGGCAGATTTTTGAAACTTATGTTTTTTGTGAACTTCAAAAGCACTTAGAATATTTACAAAAGAGTTATCAAATTTATCATTATAGAACTTCTGATAAAAAAGAGATAGATTTTTTAATTGAGATTGAAAATATCTATTTAGCTATAGAAGTAAAGCAAAGTAGTAGTGTAAAAAAAGATGATTTTAAACATATTATAGATTTTCAAAATAGATATGAAAAAGAGTGCTTAGGTATTGTTTTTTACAATGGTGATATGATTATGGAGTTTAGCGAAAATCTTATCGCTATTCCTTTTGGATTTTTTCTTTGAAGATTTACTTTGTAAATTTCAAAGTTAAATATTTGTAGTTTTTAATTTGTTTTTAGCTCATTTAAGAATTAACCACTTTTTCAAAATATAAAAGCTAGAATAAGCCAAAATTAGCTTACTTTAGGAAAAATTATGGATTTTTTTATTTCAACTTTTATTAAAATGTTTTTTATTATGACACCATTTTTTGTGCTTACAGTTTTTTTGACTATCACAAATGATGCTACAATTATTGAGAAAAGAAAGTTAGCAATTAAAGTAACTTTATCTGTTGTTGTTATATCTTTAGTTTTACTCTTTTTTGGAGAATATATTTTCAAAGTTTTTGGTATAACTTTGGATGCTTTTAAAATAGGTGCGGGAGCTTTGCTATTTTTAACAGCTGTTGGGTTAATTTATGGCAATAAAGATGGACAAAAACCA
>JAGOHQ010000220.1 GCA_017996075.1 Aliarcobacter sp. | reverse complement strand
TTTGTAAAAATAGCAAGAAAAAGAATATCTTGGGTTACAAAAATAGAAATTGAGTGTGAAACTTTTTCTCAAGTTGAAACAGCAATGGAAGCTGGAGCTGATATTATAATGTGTGATAATATGACATTTCAACAAATAAAAGATGTTGTAAAATATAGAGATGATAAATATCCTCATATTTTAGTAGAAGCTAGTGGAAATATAAATCTTGACACTATTCAAGAGTATGCAAAAACAGGAGTTGATGCTGTTAGTAGTGGAAGTATAATTCATCAAGCAACTTGGCTTGATTTTTCAATGAGAGTTGATTGATTTTGAAAAAAGATTTTATTTTGAACAATAAAATAGATATGAGTTTGTATCCAAAAGCTTTAGAATTAATAGAAAAAAGTAGATACATTTTAATAATAACTCATGTAAATCCAGATCCTGATTCTATTGGGAGTGCTTTGGCTTTATCAAATTTATTTGCAGAAAATAAAATCAAACATAAAGTTTTTAATATTAGTTCTGATTTACCAAAAAATTTAGATTTTTTGAATAGATTTGATAAAATCACAAATATTTTACCATCTTTTTATGATTTAGCTATTAGTGTTGATTGTGGAACTTACAAAAGGCTTGGATTTGATTTATCAAAAGATGTACCACTTATAAATTTTGATCATCATGCTTCAAATAATAATTTTGGCACAATAAATATAGTAGATCCATATAAAAGTAGTACAGCTGAGATTGTTTTTGAATTCTTTAAACATAATGGATTAAACATATCAAAATATAGTGCTCAATCACTTTATTGTGGAATATATGATGATACTTTGGCATTTTCTTTAGGAAGATGTGATGAAGAGACTTTTAAAAAAGTTAACTTTTTGGTTGAATGTGGTGCTAGTCCATCATTTATTGCAAATAAGCTTTTAAGAAGAGATAGTTTGGCAAAATACAGAATCATTCCAAAAGTTTTAGATAGTTTAGAGCTTCACAAAGATGGAGAAATAGCTACTATTTATGCTCTTGAAGAGTGGTTTAAAACTACTGGTGCACACAGTCGAGATTGTGAAGATGCTCTTGATATGATTATGAGTATGCAAATTGTAAAAGTTGCATTTTTTATACGATTTATAAATGGAGCTTGTAGAGTATCTTTGAGGTCTAAGAATGAGCTTGATGTCTCAAAAATAGCTTCTATTTTTGATGGTGGTGGGCATTTTAATGCATCAGGATGTACAATAGATACAAAAGATGTTGAAGTTGCAAAAAATTTAGTATTAAAGGAAGTTATAAAATATTATGGATAAAAAAAGCGGATTATTATATATAAGTATTTCAGTTATGGTTGTTGTGGTTATTGTTCTAGGTGTTATTTTAACTCTGGATAGAGAAGAACCGAGTATTTATGTTCAAACAGAAGTTAATCAAAAAGATATTTATTGGAATTTACAAACTCCAATAAGAGTTGAAGTTGCAGATAAAAGTAAATTAAAATCTTTTGAAACAATATTAATAGATGACCAAAAAGAGTATGTTTTAGAAAATGAACTAATAAATGAAGATACAAATAGTGGAATTTTGACTTTTGAAATAAAACCTTTTAAAGCAACAGATGGATTTAAAGCTACAAATGCAATTTTAAGAGTAAAAGCTAAAGATAGTAGTAGTTGGAATTTTTTTGATGGAAATGAAACTATTAAAGATACAAATTTAATAATTGATAGAAGATCTCCACAAGCTAGTGTTATTTCAAATTCATATATGATAAAACAAGGTGGTAGTGGAATTTTAATTGTTGAAATAAATGATGAAAATCTAAAAGATTATTATGTTACATTCAATGATGAAGTTATTTTTGAACTTTTTCCATTTCACAAAAAGAATTTTTATATCTCTATTATTACATGGCCAATAGATTTAAAAGAGTTTCAAGGTGTTAAGGTTGTTGCAATTGATATGGCAGGAAATAAAGCTTCCGCTAAAGTTCCTTTTTATTATGATAGATTTAAAGAAAAAGTTGATAATTTAAATATTAGTGATGATTTTATTTATAGTGTTAGTAAAAATGTTTTAGAACTTAGTAGCATGGAGGTTCCTACAAATCCTGCTGAAATCTTTGTAAAAGCAAATAAAGATTTAAGAGCAAAAAATCTAGCAACTATGAGAAATGTTGTAATCAAGAATTTTGCAGATAGTCAAAATATGCCTTTTGATGTTAAGACTTTTATAAGGATGACAAATGCAAAAACATTTGCAATGTTTGGAGAGCGAAGACACTATTTTTATAATAACGAAAAAATAGATGAAGCATGGCATTTAGGAATGGATTGGGCTAGTGTAAAAAGAGCAAGTATTGTTACAACTAATCCTGGAAAAGTTATATTCAGAGGTTATTTAGGAATTTATGGTGAAAGTATTATTATTGACCATGGTTTAGGAATAGCATCTCTTTATGCACATACAAGTTCTCAAAGTGTTGATGTTGGAGATATGGTTGTTGCTGGACAAGAAATTGGAAATACAGGATC
>JAGOHQ010000219.1 GCA_017996075.1 Aliarcobacter sp. | reverse complement strand
TGGATATAATGTATCAACTTCAGGAATGAGTGCACAAAGAACAAGAATAAATGTTGTAAGTGCTAATATTGCAAATGCAAAAACAACTCATACTCAAGAGGGTGGACCATATAAAAAGCAACAAGTTATTTTTGAAGATGTTTTATTAGCAAATAAAACTAGGAAAACAAATTCAAATGATATTGAAACAAACAATTCACCACAATCTGATTTAGCTCTAAGAGCTGTTGGAGTAAAAAAGATAATTCATACTGATGCACAGCCTGTATTAAGATATGATCCAACTCATCCAGATGCAAATGAAAAAGGTTATGTAGCATATCCTGATATAAATCCTGTTATTGAAATGGTTGATTTAATAGAAGCCATGAGATCTTATGAAGCAAATGTTACTGCATTTAATACTCATAGAGGAATTGATACAAAGACTTTAGATATTTTAGCTGGAAATTAAGGACTAAAAAATGGCAAATCTAGTTGATATTTTTACACAAACAAGCGGTTTAAAAGGTGAAACAACAGTTTTAAGCACAAGTGAAGATTTACCAAAAGATAAGCCATCTTTATTTGATTCTCTTTTAAAAACTTCAATAGAAGATATTGAAAACAGTTCAACACAAAACACAAATTCAAAAATAGTATCTCAAAATAGCACTTCAAATTTAGAAAAGAGTCCTTTGGATGGAGAAGTTTTAGAGATTGATACAAAATTAAGTGGCGAAGCCATAGAGTTTGAAACTATCAATTTGGATGAAAATTCAAATAGTGAAGAAGTTATAAAAGATTTATCAAAAAATGTAACAAATGATCTAAATAATGATAATACAAAAAAAGATGAAGCAAAAGAGCCTGTAAAAAATATTCAAAATAGTTTAAGTAGTAAAAATTCACTATTAGATAGGTTAGTTTTGGAAGTAAAAAATAGTAATTTAGAGCAAGTATCTAAAGGTGAACAAATTTTAAGTGAGCCTTTGAAAAATTTAGAAAATGTTGATATTGAAAGTAATGATAAAACTTTTATAAAATCTTTAGATGAAGTAATTGAAGATTTAAAAAGTCAAAATAATTTAGAAGAAAAATTAGATAGTAGCAAAATTGTAATTTCTAAAGATGATAAATCTGTAGAGATAATAAAAGAGCAAGAAGTTCTTGTAAAAGATATAAATGGAAATAGTTTACAAATAAAAGATGAAAATACTAAAGTTGTAGAGCTTGTAACTTCAGAAAAAACTCAAGATGTATCACAAATAATAGTAAATATTGAAAATACTCAAGAGTTGGAAAATAAAATTCAAACTTCTACAATTTTAAAAGATAGTTTAAATTCTGAAAATATTTTAATTGTTCAAGATGAAATTGTAAATGATGAAGCTATCAAAAATGAAGTTATAAAAAATGAAAATAAAGTAATTTCTGAAAATGTTTTAATTATTCAGGATGAAGCTATCAAAAGTGAAGATGTAAAAATAAATAACAATACTAAAGTAGAACAAAAATTATCTCTTATGGATCAGTTAATTCAATCAAACAGTAAAAAAGATATTACAGCAAAAATAGAAGAAGCAGCTACTTCAAATCCTCAAAGCGTAGAGCAAATTAATAAAAATTCAAAAGAGCTTACCTCAAATATTTTTTTAGCTGAGCAAAAAAATAGTTTGAATAATCAACTACTTTTTAATAAAAATGAAGCAGTAAATATTTTAAAAAATGCTTCAAGTATTGAAGATATAGAAAAAAGTGCAAATATCTTAGACTTAAATGCAAATAATTTGGAAGTTGAACAAAATATATCTAGTGAAAATTTAACTGATTTAAGTGTAGATGAAAAAGAGATTTTAGATAGAAAAAATATTTTAAATAGTATTTTAAATGAAAAAGATGTAAGAAGCGTAGATGTTAGAAATCTTATAACAAATTCAATTGAGGCTTCAAAAGCTCTTTTGGAAGATACTATAAATATTGTAGATGATAAAGTTTTGGATATTCAACCAAATTTGGTAAATTCAATTCAATCAAGAATTGTTGGTGCAAAACAGCAAATGGCTTCTATGATGTCAGATGTTGCAAGACAGATGTATGAAAACTATAAACCACCTGTTACTGTTTTTAGAATGAATTTAAATCCAGGAGATTTGGGAACTATCTCAGTTTTAATGAAACAAGATAAGTCAAGTGGATTAACTATTAACATGAGCGTTTCTAATATTGCAACGCTAGAGCTTTTGATGGAAAATCAAAATATGTTAAGAAACTCTTTGGCAAAAACATTTAATGACAATGCAAACTTCAATCTTGATTTCTCAAAAGGAGAAGGCGGTCAAAGCCAAGGAGACTCTTCAAGTAATCAAAATCAAAAAGACAAAAGAGATTCAAATACTCAAGAGATATTAAGGCTTAAAAAAGAGAATAAAGATTACGAAGAGAAAAACGATTATATGTAATGGAAGAGTTTTTCTCACTTTTAAATGAAGATGTTCTTGTTAAATTTCTTCTTCTGTTTGCAAGAGTAGTATCTTTTGTAGC
>JAGOHQ010000218.1 GCA_017996075.1 Aliarcobacter sp. | reverse complement strand
ACCATAAAATAGAAGATATTTGCGTAAGTGGTTGTTTGGATTTTAATAAAGATAATACAATAAAATTTCATGATATGTTAAGAGTAAATCTAAAAGATAAAAAACCAAATTATGCTCATGAAGTTGTAGCAAAATTAAAAAATAAATATCCAGATGATATTGCAGTTATTACTCAAAAGTTTTATATAAAAAAGCTAGTTTGGCTATTGATGAGATTGCAAAAGATATTGCAAACTATCTAAAAATTTTTTAGGTGATACGGATAATGAATATTAAAAAGTAAAAATGAAGCAATTTAATACAACCAGCAGAAGAGCTAAATTACATGATTAATAGTATATCTAGTTCCTCTACCAGTTGTTCCCTCAACTTTTTTGATACACCCTTTAGCTAATAAATCTGCAATATCTCTTGAAGCATTGGTTTGGGCAGTATTTGCAATTTTTATATATTTTGCTTTTGTAAGATCACCTTTAAAGTTTTCACTTCCAATATCAAGAAGCCTATTAAGTACTTTTATTTGTCTTACATTTAATTCATCAACTCTGTGAGCATCCCAAAACTTTGTTTTTTCTACGATATAGTTTAACTGTTTTTGTGCGTCCAATAGTGCATGGTGTAAGGTTTTAAAAAACCACTCCATCCAGTAAGTAATATCAAGAGGATCATTTTTTTCAAATCTTCCTGTTGTTTTATCTAAGGCTTCGTAATAACCAATTCTGTCTTCATAGATACTCTTTGACATAGTATAAATTTTTGAAAAATAGGATTGTTCAAGTTTTGAGAGTACTCTATCGGTTAATGCTCTTGTAATTCTTCCATTTCCATCATCAAATGGATGAATTATTACAAACCAAAGATGAGTTAAGCTAGCTTTTTCAAGTGTCGTAGGAGTTTCATTGAACCATTTTATAAAACTATCCATTTCATTTTCAAGTGTATCATGTGGCGGTGCTTCATAGTGAACTTTTTCTTTACCATAATCACCTGAAACTACTTGCATAGCACCTTCTCCTCTAAACTGGGCTACTTTAATCTTTGAAAATCCACTATACCCTTTTTCAAACATTGCATTGTGCCAACCAAATAGTTTATCTAGTGTTAAATCTTCATCATAATTTGTGTTGACATCAATGAGAATATCTACATAATTATCTTCTTTTCTTGTGATCTTATAATGTTGATGAGATTCAAGTCCAAGTTTTTGTTTGATAGATGAGCGTACACTTTGACGATTGAGTATCTCACCCTCTATTTCACAACTTGCAATAATCTCATTTTCCAAAGTTTGGGCTAATGAATATCTAGTACTCTCTTTATCCATCAAAAGCATAAAGGATTTTAGTTTGCCTTGTTCATAAGCAATATCTCTTAACAGTGGTTCTATTTTCTCTTTATCGTACTTAAAGTTGGGATATTCATCATATTCCCATATCCATTTTTGTTTTTTCATAGAGTAAGTTTATCTAAAGTGGAGTGAAAAATCAAGCTTTTCATTCCATAAAGTGGTATGTAAAATATTTATTTTCGTACCAAATAAAATAATGTAGCTTTTTAGGGTTTTATAACTGGGTCTTTTAAGTATGTTATTTTATCTCTAAATGATTTCCAGTATGTTGCAAGTAAGGCAGCAACAATCATCATCAAAATAAAAAATGTCGCATTATGCTCACCACTAACCAATATAAAAATAAATAGTGCTATCAAAAGCAATAAAAAAGTATCTTTTATTCTCAATATATTTATAATAAACTACAACTACATACAAACACCCTATTTAAAGGGATATAATTTTTACTTTATGATTATAATAAAGCAATTAAAATTTTAGAATAAGTAAATTTTTTGAAAGAGACCAAAACGAGTCCGTTAAATATTCCATCTTAAAGTAATTCTGAAAGAATAAATCTTGTCACACTTCACACTAAATTTAAATCCTATCTACCCAATAGTCAGGATTTCGATGATGATGAGCTATTGCAATAACTAAAATATTATTACCTTCTATAGAATATAAAATATTAAAAGGAAATTTATTTACTATACATTTTCTAATATCTTTTTTAACTTTAACAAACATATTAGGAAATTTTTGGATTCTTTTTAAAGTGTTATACACTTCACTTTTAAACTTATTACCTAAATTAATTTGTTGTTCTTCATAATACTCTTGAGAAATGTAAAACTCTTTTTCGGCAATTTCTAAAAATAATACTTGCATTATTTAAAAATATTTTCCATAGGCACTGCTTTAATTTCACCTTTTCGATATGCTTCTAATCTTTTATCAGCTTCATCTACCCAGATTTGATCTATTTCTTCATCAGGTTTATCTATACTTTTAAAAAGCTCATCAATAAGTTTTGTTCTTTCATTTACATTCAATGTTAAGGCTTGTTCTAACAATTCATTTATACTCATAGGCTAACCTTTCATTCATTTTATCCTTACATTATAACAAAATATTAAAATCAAATGCAATTAGACTACAACATTAATTGAAAATTAAAATTTTTCAACAAATTGTTTGATTAG
>JAGOHQ010000217.1 GCA_017996075.1 Aliarcobacter sp. | reverse complement strand
ACCTAAAATAGTATCTTTGAAAACTAACATTAAAACAGCGGACATAGCTCCTAGTCCACTTAGAATTGCAACTGGAGATTTGTCCATCAAAATAGATATAACATATATAAAACATATAATTCCAAATATTAATTTAATACTTTGAATTACGCTTTGCATTGCAAAAAAAGGTGTATTAGTTTTTCTGTGAAGTGTTTTGAAAATTCTATCAATTAAAGAATAAATAGCTAAAAGTCCAAAAACATATATCCAAACTAAAGAAATAACAGTTAATGTTTCATAAATATAGCCTTTTTCTATCCAAATAGTTGTTTGCCAATTTACAATTAATCCTTGAAAAAGAAGAGCTAATCTTTGAAATAAATTCTCTTCAAGTAAAGATGAAGTTATAAAATTTCTCTTTTTTTTATCAATTTTATTGATTGATTTTAAAATAACCTTATGTAAAATTAAATGAATCACAATAAAAGTTATTCCAATAATAAGTAAAATTGAGATGCTTATTGTTAAAAATGTTGGTTCAATTCCTAAATCCCTTAGAAACTCAATTAAATGTTTTTTCATTAGTTATCCTAAAAGTGTTTATATTAAAAATAGCAGATATACAAAGCAAAAAGCTTTGTATATTTCAAATTATGCAAACGCAGGCTCTAAGAAAGGGATAATCTGTTTTTTTCTACTTAAACATCCATCTAACCAAACTTTTCCATCTTCAAGTTTACAATTAAATGCTTTTTCAAAAATTGAAGTATCATCACTACTTACTAAAATTTCACTTCCCTCTTTCATAATATCAGTTAATAAAAGTGCAACTGTGTGAAGATTTTGTTCATCTTTTACTTTTTTTATATCTTCCATTAATTCATCTTTGATTTTATCAAATACAGATCCATCTACAACTTCAAGTTGCCCTACTCCCACTTTTTGTCCGTGCATATCAAAGTTTTTGTAATCTCTCATCACAAGCTCTCTTATTGGTGTACCTTCAACTTCAGATTTAACTTTAAACATCTCCATACCAAGTGCACCAAAATCTTCAATTCCAGCAATTTTTGCTAGTTCTCTTACAACTTGAATGTCAAGAGCAGTACAAGTTGGTGATTTAAAAATTACTGTATCACTTAAAATTGCACACAACATAATAGATGCAATATTTTTTGGAATTTCAACTTTATGATAATCATACATCTCTTTTACAATTGTATTTGTACAACCAACTGGTCTAATCCAACACTCTAGTGGAGTTGAAGTTGTAATATCGCCAAGTTTGTGATGATCTACAATTCCAACAACCGTTGTTTTATCCATATCTTGAGGAGCTTGTGCTAAATCTGAATAATCTGTTATAAAAAGCTCATCACCAGCAAATGAAGTTTTAATTATTGGTGCTTCAAAACCAAATTTATCTAAAATAAATTTTGTCTCTGGATTTAACTCACCTTGTCTTGCAGGAGTTGCTGCTCGTCCAATTTTATTTAGTAGATAAGCTAAAGAGATAGCTGAACAAACTGAATCAGAATCTGGAATAATATGTCCACATGTATATAAAGCCATAGGTTGTATCCTTTTTTGATATTTTTTAATTTTAAGGTTAGATTTTATCTAAAAAGAGGTAAATTTCTTTTAAAATTCAAACTTTAATAATTTTAGACAGAATAATTTAATTATTTGTAAAAAAAGGAGTATTTTGAAACTTAGTGTAAACTCTATTTGTCCTTGCGGAAGTTCAAAAAAATATAAAAAGTGTTGTAAAATTTTTCATGATGATATAAAAAAACCTTCAAATGCTTTGAAGCTTATGAAATCAAGATTTAGTGCTTTTGCTTTTTGTAAAAGTGATTATATTATAAAAACAACTCATCAGAAAAACTGCGATTTTTCTTTAAATACCTCATCTTGGATAGCTGATATTGAGCAATTTTGTAAAAATACTAGTTTTGAAAATCTAGAGATTTTAGATTTTATAGATAATGAGTTTGAAAGTTTTGTAACATTTAAAGCTACTTTGTTTCAAAATAAAAAAGATATCTCTTTTATAGAAAAAAGTAGATTTTTAAAAGAGAGTAACATTTGGCTTTATGTAGATGGAGAGTTTTTAAATAGCTAAAATTAGAGAAATTTTTAATATATTTATTTCTCTAAAAACTGCCCTATTTCTCTATTTTTTATAAGTTTTTTGTAGTTTTTTACACTTCCATGCATTGAAATATAAATACCATTTTTTATATTTGCATTTAAAAATCCAATTGCAGATGCAAAATTCAAAGTTGCCTCTATTTTATTTATAGAAATTGGAAGCATAGCTCCTGTTAAAACTATAGTTTTATCTTTTATATTTTCATCTATAAAAGATGCTGTTAAATCTATTGTATCTGTTCCATGAACTATAATAATATTTTCATTTTTACAATTTTTTATAGTTTTTACTATTAATTCTCTATCATCATCACTCATATCTAAACTATCTTTAGATATAACATTTAAAACTTCAAAATCTATGTTATAGCAGTAACTTATAATCTCATCTAAAGCCAAACTATCTTTT
>JAGOHQ010000216.1 GCA_017996075.1 Aliarcobacter sp. | reverse complement strand
TTCCTTGTCTTTAATAGAATAATTGCCGATTATATTTCAATTTGTTAGAATTATTCCTTAAATAAGCCATATTTGTCAGAATAATTACTATGTTGTTTTATCACTTTGTACTTTGTAAATTCCTATTTAAAAAGGGATTTAAAATGAAAATGACAGTAAGAGATATTGCAGGATATTTAGGAATAGATACAAAAACAATTTATAATTGGAAAAAAGATAGACCAAACCTTTATAAAACTGTAATGCTTGGACTTATGGTTGAAGAGATTATAGAAAAATCAGAAAAAAGCCTTGAAGAGTTAAAAGAGATAAAAAAAGAGTTTGAAACAAAAAAGAGATAATTGAGATTTTATGTAAAGTAGCTTTTAAAATCAAATTTTAACTACTCTTACATCTTTCATTATTTCTAGCCAATCTTTATTAAAATTTTTTTTGATAAATTTTTCTTTATGAGGAATTGTACAGTTAGAACAATCATGATGAATAGAATTCTTAGATACAAATTTTGAACCACTTTTTGAATCGATACTGCAGCAAGAGTACAATATTTTATCATCTACATTTTTTAAACCTTTATCATTGAACCTAAAATATGAACAAGCACATAAATAGCAGTTTAAATCTTCCATCTCATGGCATTTTTTATTTAAGTTGTATAAAGGACAAAAATTTGGCTCGTTTTTTTTCATATTATCATATTTAAAATATTCAATTATCTCATCTATTGATTTGTCTTCAAGTTTGTTCATAATAGTTTTGTGTAATTTTGCTTGGTTTAAAAACCACTCTTCATATGTCATAAATACTCTTTTTTATTAAATACTTTATTATATTAAAATCTATTTAAGAGTAAAATTTTAATTCCTAAAGGAGTTTAAAATGTTTAGATTTTTATATATTATTTTGCTATCTTTGTTTTTTACATCATGTTCGGTTAAATCAAATTTAATTCAAGATGAGTTTACAAATATAAAAAAACAAAATACCTATGATAGATGTGCTAATTTTTCATATATTAGTTTAAGTGATGATATAAAATATGGAAAAATATTTACAGAGTATATAAGTCTTGATAGCTCTTGTAAGTGGAATGGCTTAGCAAGAGGTTATTTTGTATCTTTATTTATGGATACAATTAAGGCAAAATCATATAAAGTGGTTGAGAAGAAAGAGTTTGAGAATATTGAAATATCTACTTATTTGGTTGATGAGTTATATTATGTAAATATAATCAATAAATATAAGGTTTTTGAAGATAAGTTAATGATAGATTATAGTGGAGTTTACTCTACAGATTTGATAAGAAATTATGATAAATCTTACGAAAATTTATATTTAAATAAACCTAGATTAGATACAGATTATTTTAATAGTTTGGTTAGATTCAATTTCTTTTATTCATATTTTTCAAAAGATAGTTCAGATTTCGGGAGGTAAAAATGCAAAGTAGAGGTTCATCATTTATTTTAGGAATATTCCTTTTTTTTGGTTTAATTGGATTGGGTTCTTTTATCGCAAATGGAATTGTAAAATTTAAAGAGTTGGATAGAACAGTTACAGTAAAAGGTTTATCAGAGAAAGAAGTTTTAGCAAATGTTGTAATAATGCCAATAAAAATGACACAAACAAGTAATGATTTAGAGGCTTTGATTCAAAAAATTGATTATGATACAAATCAAGTTATAAAATTCTTGAAAGAAAATGGCTTAAAAGATGAAGATATAACTTTAGGTGCAGTTTCAATAGTTGATAAGATGGCAAATGAGTTTTCAAATCAAGATTTTGCTATGAGATATTTGGCTTCAAAGGTTATAAATATTTATAGTACAGAAGTTGAAAAAATTAGAGCTTTAAATAGTAAATTATCAGAACTTTCGCAAAGAGGTGTTCTGTTTAAAACAGATGATTATGATAGTAAAATAGAGTATATTTACACAAAATTAAATGAAATAAAACCTAGTATGATTGAAGAAGCAACTTCAAATGCAAGAGCAGTTGCACAAAAGTTTGCACAAGATTCAAATAGTAAATTAGGAAAAATTAAAAAGGCTAGTCAAGGTCAGTTTGAAGTTGCAAGTCGTGATAAAAATAGTGATCACATAAAAAATATTAGAATAGTTTCTACTATTGAGTACTATTTAGCAGATTAAAATAGTTTTTAAGAGGATTAAAATCCTCTTAAAGTAATTCCTAAAATAACAGCAATAATTCCCAAAAATATATTTATAGGAATAAGATATTTTGCCAATGGATTTAGCTGATTTTTAGCACTTAAAAAATCCCCACCATCAAAAGCTTTTTGAGCTTTGTCTCTTTTTATATAAATAACTACAAAAATAAGAGTCATAATAAACCAAATAATCTCTTTGGCAATTACAAATTTGTATAGCTCGGTATCTTTAAAATCTAAAGCTAAAATCAAAATAATAGCAGTAATTAAAAGTGTAATAATAGAAGGAATAACCATAGAAAAAAATCTTTTTAGATTTTCTAGAGTTCTTCCTAATCTTAACTTTGGTTCTTCTATATTTTGCATAGAGTAATGA
>JAGOHQ010000030.1 GCA_017996075.1 Aliarcobacter sp. | reverse complement strand
GTATCAAGTCCACTTGGTTTAAAAAGTGGAGTTTTATTCCAAAGTGGTTCATTTGATATAACCACTCCAGCTGCATGAGTTCCTGCATTTCTATTTAATCCCTCTAAAGCAAGAGCATATTCCCAAACTCTAGCTGCAAGTGGGTCAGCTTCACAAAGCTCTTTTATTTTTGGCTCTTTTTCCCAAGAGTTTTTCAAATCAATTCCCAACTCATCAGGAATTAGTTTTGCCATAGCATCAGCTTTTGCATAAGGCATATCTAAAACTCTTGCAACATCTCTAATCACCCCTTTTGCTAGAAGTTTACCAAAAGTGATAATTTGTGCAACGTTTGCTCTTCCATACTGATTTACAACATAATCGATAATTTCACCACGACGACTTTGGCAAAAGTCCATATCAATATCGGGCATACTTACCCGCTCTGGATTTAAAAATCTCTCAAAAAGTAAACCATAAGGAATTGGGTCAATATCTGTAATCTTTAAACTATATGCAACTAAACTTCCAGCAGCACTTCCTCTTCCTGGACCTACAGGAATTTGCATATCTTTTGCAACTTTCACAAAATCCCAAACAATTAACATATATCCTGGAAACTTCATATTATTAATTATCTCAATTTCTGTTTCTAATCTATCTTTATACTCTTGATGTTTATTTTGTGGAACAAGTTTTAATCTATCTATAAGTCCAACTCTACACTCATGAGCAAATAAAACCTTATCATTTTCCAAAGAGTACTCATTTTGAGGCTCAGGAATATCTATATTTAACTCTTTTAATTTATCTCTTGTAAATTTAAAGTTTGGTGGAGTTGGATTTCCTAATTTAATTGTTAAATTGCATTTATCTGCAATTTCTTGAGTTGCTTCTATGGCTTCTGGAATATCGGCATAAAGTTTATATATCTGCTGGGGAGATTTTAAGTAAAACTCATGAACACTATGTCTTAATCTATTTGGATCATCATAAAGTTTATTCATAGCAATACACATAAATGCTTCATGTGCATCAGCATCTTTTTGCTCTAAATAGTGTGTATCATTTGTAGCAACAACTTTTATTCCAGTTTCTTGTGAAATTCTTAAAATCTGGTCATCTACAAAATGCTGGTCACCAATACCATGTCGCATAATTTCTAAATAAAAATCATCACCAAATATCTCTTTGTATTCAAGTGCTATTTTTTTTGCCTCTTCATAACCCTTTGCACCGTTTTTAACATTTCGTTCATTTTGAGTATTTAGATGCCAGTTTACCTCACCTTGTAAACAAGCAGCACTACAAACAAGTCCTTGCGAATGATTTTTTAAAAGTTCTTTGTTTATTCTAGGGTAGTAGTAAAAACCATTTATATAAGCTTGTGAACTAAGATACATAAGATTTTTATAACCTATCTCATCTTTTGCATATAAGCATAAGTGAAATCTTTGTCTGTTTGTCTTATCTGCTAAATCTTGACTGTTGTGAATATATGCTTCCATTCCAATGATTGGTTTTATTCCCTCATTTTTCATTGCATTATAAAAATCTATTGCTCCAAACATATTCCCATGGTCAGTCATAGCAACACTTTTCATGCCAAACTCTTTTAGTTTTTTTGCAAGAGGTTTTATTTTGTTTGCACCATCAAGTAGTGAATATTCTGTATGTAAGTGTAAATGTGTAAATTGTGGTATTTGTGACATATTTTATAAATCTTCTATTTTATTTTATTTTTTAAGTAAAGATTTTATCTAAAAATATATTGAGAAGATATTAATATCATATAAGCCCAAAAAGAGCCTATATTAATTATGCTAAAAGTCCTGTTTTAACTTGAAAATAAATATCATCACCTTTTAAAGTTTTTACTATCTCCAAAGCAAAATCAATAGCAGTTGCTGGTCCTCTTGATGTGATTACATTATTATCAGTAACCACATTTTTATCATCTTGGTAGCCATCATCTTTTATCTTTTTTTCAAAACTAGGATAACAAGTATAGTTTTGGTTTAAAACTCCAGCCTTATGAAGAGCATAAGGTGCTGCACAAATAGCTCCAATTTTTTTGTTTTTCTCTTCAAACTCTTTTAAAAGTCTTTGAACATCATTATCATCTGCTAAAGTAAAAGCATTTGGAAGTCCACCTGGAAGAACTATCATATCAAAATCACTTGAATTTACTTCATCAACTCTTTTGTCCATCTCAATTTTTATGCTATGAGCACCTATTAAAACTTTATCTTCAACTCCAGCAGTTACAACCTCTATTCCTGCACGGCGGCAAATATCAATTATGCTAACTGCTTCTATCTCTTCAAAACCATTTGAAATTGTTACTAAAATTTTTGCCATAATTTATCCTTTTTAAATAGTTCCTATTTAAAAAGGAACTAATATTTTTTATCTACTTTTAACACAATTTATAAAAAATTGTTAAAGTAGCAAATCCTAAAGGGCTTCAAGAATGAAGCTTAACTCAATTTTGAAGCTTATTATATTGAATTTTGGTTTATATAAGCTTTTATAAAGGATATATAAGTAAATTTTAAATAAAATCTTAGGAATTTAAAAAGGGGATTGTAAATGTCTAAACAGATTTTAAAATTTGCTATTTTTGTATGTTTTCTAACTATTCTTGCGGGATGTACTCAAAAAAACAAAGAGGTACAAACTGAATCAGATAAGGTAAATCAGATGAAAGCTGGTATGAATGTTGCGAACTATAAACAAGAAAATATTACAGTTCAAAATAGTTTAGAAGCAACCATATCATCTCTTGCAACACAGATGATGGTAAATAAAAAACTCGATACTAGTAAGCCATTAATTGTAACTTCTTTTGTAAGATTAGATCAATTTAAAACAACTTCAGAGTTTGGAAGAGTTGTTGGTGAAAGTATGATTGATGAGTTATCAAATAGAGGTTTTAATCTAATTGAGTTTAGAGGTCAAATGGCTATTTCTATAAATGATAAAGGTGAGTATTTTTTAAGTAGAAAACCGCACGAACTAAAAAAAGAGGTTCCTAGTACTTATGTTGTTGTTGGAACTTATTCAAGACAAAATGGTAAAGTTATTTTAAATGCAAGAGTTATTGATAATATAACTGGAAAAGTAATCACAAGTGCAAGATCTACTTTCATTCATGGTTTAGCTCATGATTGTACGATGTTTGGAGATTGTCCCCCTATGAGAACTATAAAAATTGTAAAAGAGAAATAGTTTTATGCTTTTTAAAAACTTAAGAGTATTTAGATTTTATCTATCTTTAATACTCTTAACACTTTTTTTAGGCTCTTGTGGAGCATATAAAGACCCTGTTTCAAAAAATACAAATTTCGATTCAATGATAAACGATATGGTAAAAAAATCAGCTATCAAGATTAAGAAAAATGTAGCTTACGATGAAGTTGTTTTGGTATCTGATTTTGTAAATCTTGATAACTTGAAGAATAGATCTCAACTTGGTTTTTTACTATCAAATCTTTTAAAAGATAGATTATCATCTTTAGATGTTATTGTAAAAGAGATAGAACTAGGAAAAGAGTTCGAATTTGGACCATCTGGTTTTAATCTTCTAACTAGAGAAAAAAATAGAATTTTAAGTGATAATGTAAAATCAAGATATGCAGTTGTTGGAACTTATTCTATTTCCAACAAAAGTTTAAATCTTTTTATAAAATTAATAGATATAAATAGTGGAAATATTCTTAGTTCATCTTTTGCACGAACAGATTTAGATAGCGAAATACTAGATCTTGAGGGAATATCTCAAAACCGAGATACTGAATTTAGAAATAGTATTAGAAGACCTATGGTCTTATAAAAACTCTTGAATTAAAAAAGATGGAGTAACCACTCCTCTAAACTCATTTTTTGAAATTGATACTATCAAATCTAATTTATCATTTAAGTTTGTATTTGAGTTAAAAAATTTTAAAGCTTCAAACACAAATCCATCACTACTTAAAGTTAATTTTAGATGATTTTTATCTTTACCTATTAGCTCTGATTTTACAAGATTTGCATTAGAAACTTTAAAAACAGGTCGATTGTTTTCAAGTCCATAAGGCTCAAAACTTTCAATAATAGAGATAAACTCCAAATCTACACTACTAACATCAAGTTCACCCAAAGTTATAAACTCATTGTGTAATATATCATCTGCTTTTTCAATCTCTTTATTTATTATCTCTTTAAATTCAGGTAGATTTTCTTCCAATAAAGATAGACCAGCAGCATTTTTATGTCCACCAAAACCTAAAAGAAGATGAGAGGCTTTTGAGATTAAATCATACAAATTTATATTTGAGTTTGCTCTTGCACTTCCTTTTGCGATACCATTTTGAATTGAAAATATAAAAGCAGGTTTTTTGTGACTATTTGATAGTTTTGAAGCAACAATTCCAATAATTCCCTCATGCCAATCTTCAGCCCAAACAACAACAGCTCTATCTTCTTTATTTGATTTTTGCTCCGCTTCGTTTGAAATTCTCTCTTGAATAGTTTTTCTGTAACTGTTTAATTCATCTAAAACAGCCAAACTCTCATATGCACTAGATTGGTCTTTTGATAATAAGAAATTTAGTGCAATACTTGCATCATCCATTCTTCCAGCACTATTTAGTTTTGGAGCAATCGTAAATCCAATATCATCTGAAACTAAAATATCTTTTTTTAAGTGTGAATTTAAGAGTTTAAAAGCCTCTCTAGAAGAGTTTTTTATTTTTTTTAATCCTTGCCTTACCATAGTATAATTAAGGCTTGTCATAGGCATAATATCTGCAATTATTGCTAAACATAAAAGGTCTAAATATGAACTCATATTTATATCGTAGTTCATCTCATTTTTTATTGCAGCACAAAAATACCAAGCAACTTGAGCTCCACAAATCTCTTTAAATTCAAAATTACAATCTTTTTGTTTTGGGTTAATAATTGCAAGTGCTATTGGAACTTTATCTCCAACTGTATGGTGGTCTGTGATGATTAAATCTATATTTTTTTCTTTTAGTTTTAAAGATGCTTCATATGCTGTTATTCCATTATCAACAGTGATTACTAAACCACTATCAATATTATCAACAATTTTAACAGATAAACCATAACCATGTTCAAATCTATTTGGAATAATATAATCAACTTTTATACCCAAAGAGTTGAAAAAATCCAACATAATAGTTGTAGATACAATTCCATCTACATCATAATCCCCAACAATAGTTATTTTCTCACCACTCAAAATAGCTTGTTTTACTCTTTTTGTAGCAATATTAATATCTTTGAAGTTATTAAAAGATGGAATAGATGCAAGTTTTGAATATGGATTATTCAAATGTCTTGCATTTAAGATTTCAAAAAGTCTCTCCTTTGTGATTTTCGACATTATTTAGGAGAATTAGCTTTTCTTACAAAATCCAAAATTATAGGATTTGGTGTCTCTAAATGAGATGTAAATTCAGGGTGAAATTGAACTCCCACAAACCAAGGATGGTTTTGTAGTTCAACTGCTTCAATAAGTCCATTTGACTCTCCACAAATAATCATTCCAGCTTTTTCTAAAGCCTCTTTATATTTTGGATTTGCTTCATATCTATGTCTATGTCTTTCAAAATACTCTTTATTATTTCCATATGCTTTTTGTAGTTTCGAACCTTTTAGTGGTTCAAAAGGATACTCTCCTAATCTCATAGTTCCACCAAGAGGTGATTTACTAGTTCTTAGTTGTTTATTTCCGCTTTGATCAATAAATTCATCAATTAAATATATTAGAGGATTTTTTGTTTCGCTATCAAATTCAATAGAGTTTGCATCTTCAATTCCTAAAACATTTCTAGCAAACTCAATAATTGCAAGTTGCATTCCTAGACAAATTCCTAAGAAAGTTATATTATTTTCTCTTGCATATTTAATAGCTTCAAGTTTTCCTTTAACACCTCTTGCTCCAAAACCACCTGCAACTAAAATAGCATCTACATTTCCAATAACTTCATAAGCTCCTAAATCTTCAATTCTTTCACTATCGCACCAGTGAATATTTATTTTTGTATTTAGGTGAGCTCCTGCATGAATTAAAGCTTCAGTTAAAGATTTATAAGACTCTTTTAAATCAAGATATTTTCCAACAAAACCAATAGTAACTTCATCTTGAGGAACTAAAATATTTTTTACTAAAGTATCCCATTTTTCCATATTTGGTTTAATTTTTACATTAAAATGCTCTTGAAGTGGAGTTAAAATTCCATCTTTTATAAAGTGTAAAGGCATTTGATAAATAGATTGTGCATCACCAGCTTCAATAACTGCATTTCTATCAATATCACAAGATAGTGCTAGTTTATCTTTTAAAGCTTTTGGAAGCTCTCTTTCTGTTCTACAAACTAACATATGAGGAGTTATTCCAATTCTTCTTAACTCTTGAACAGAGTGTTGAGTTGGTTTTGTTTTAAGTTCACCAGCTGCTTTAATATATGGAACTAAACTTACATGAATATTCATTGTATTTGATTTTGGAAGTTCGTGTCTAATAGATCTAATAGCCTCTAAAAATGGAAGACTCTCTATATCACCAACAGTTCCACCAATTTCAATAATTAAAAATTCATTTCCTTCAGCAGCAGCAAAAATTCTATCTTTTATCTCATCAACAACATGAGGGATTACTTGAATAGTTTTTCCAAGATAACCACCTTCTCTCTCTCTTTTTATTACACTTTGATAAACTTGACCAGTTGTAAAACTATTTATTTTTGTTAAAGTTCTATCTATAAATCTTTCATAGTTTCCTAAATCAAGGTCTGTTTCAGCTCCATCTGCTGTTACAAAAACTTCTCCATGTTCCAAAGGACTCATAGTTCCTGGATCTACATTTAAGTAAGGGTCGATTTTTAACATACTTACTTTAAATCCAGATTGCTTTAATATTGTAGCAATTGAAGCCGATGTAATTCCTTTTCCTAAAGAACTTAAAACTCCACCTGTTACAAAAATGAATTTTGTCATTAAATTACTCCGTAAATATTATTGAATTTTTAAAAAATATAAGCTGTGATTATACCTAATTTTTAATTAAGAAGATATTTAAAAAACTAGAGTGCGATATAGCACTCTAGCATTATTTTTGAAGTTTATCTGATCTTGGGAAGAAGAAAGTAGCATTTCTAAATACTTTTACTTTTTCCGAATCCTCTTTAGCATATGCTTTAAAAGTTACTTTAATAGGTGTATCTTTTAGATTATTATCTACTAAAAGTTTATCTGTTTCAAGAATTACAACTTTTTTTGCCATTTTTCCAGGACTTAGAGTAAATGGTTCAAATCTTGTGATTTTTATATCTGGATTATCTACTATTTCTAATTCATAAGTTAAAGTTTTTGACTCTGTATTTTGGAAAAGTAGTAAATAGTTATTTGATACAACATTTCCATCTTTTATTTTATAAAGTTCTGTATCTTTATTTACATTTAAAAGCATATACTCTTTTTCTCCACTCATAACAAAAAGTAGAGCAAAAGTAATAGCAAGAGAAACAAAATACATAATTGTAGTTTTTCTAAGAAGTTTTGTAGGTTTATTCTCTTCAATAATATTTGTATTCGACCACTGAACCAAAGAAGGTTTTCCTAATTTTCCCATAACAGTCGTACAAGCATCTACACACTCAAGACAGTTTATACACTCAAGTTGCATACCTTTTCTAATATCAATATGAGTAGGACAAACAGTAACACAAGCTTCACAAGCTGTACACTCATTTGTTGGGTCTGGTAAATCTTTTATTTTCCAAACAACTTTTTCTTTATTTGCATCATATATTTTTCCACCTCTTTTTGTAGAGTATATTGCTTGATAAGTGTTGTTATCATATAAAACAGATTGAACTCTTGAATAAGGACAAATATATACACAAAAATCCTCTTTTAAAATAATTACATCATAGATTAAAAATGCAGCTATACTTAAAACAATTCCTATTAAAAACATATGTTCAAGTGGGTCTTGAATATATGCAAAGAAATCTTGCGGAGGTACAAAATACCACATAAAATTTGATGCAGCAACTAAAGATAAAATAGACCACAAAATAACACCAACAAATTTTTTGATTTTATTTTCATTTTTACTTAAATCAATATCTTTTTGTTTATTTTTTATTCTTCTAAGTTTTAAAAGTGTTGATTCAATTAAATCTCTATAAATAACTCTAAAAATAGTTTGCGGACATGCCCAACCACACCAAGCTCTACCACCAATCGAAGTTATTGCAAAAATTCCTATAAATAACAACATCAATAAAAATGGCATTAAATATAACTCTTGCATATCAAAAGCAGTTCCCATAAGATGAAACTGTTTTTTATCAAAAGATAATAAGAATATTTGATTTCCATTTATTTGAATAAATGGAATTACCAATGACACAATTGAAGCAATAGCATAAACAAAATATCGTTTTTTACGATAAGAAGTTTTTTCTAAAAACTCGTTTTTTTCGCTCATTTTAAATCCTTTTATATATAAAACTTTTTAAGATTTTATATAAACACAATTTATTCTTAAAAAAAATATTATAAGATTAAATTATATTTATAGTAAATTTTATTTTATGAAAAGAATTCTATCATTTTTAGATTAAAGAAGTGAAATATCTTTATATTTATTTTAAATTTTAATTTCCTTCAATAATCTTTATCTCATCAGGAGTTAAATCATAGAGTTTATAGACCATTTGGTCGATTTCTTTATCTGTAATATTGATTTGGTTTTGGATTTCTAGGACTTCTTTTTTATCATTTTCAAAAAGTCTTTGCCAGTCGTTTTTGAAATTTCGTTCTTCTAATTTATCAGCAAATTTTAGTTTTTTTGCTTTTGCATACTCTTTTACAAAATCATCAAAATCTAGCTCTTCAAATTTTTGTAGCTTTGTAGGAACTTTTTCAAGATTTAGTTCATTTATAAAGTTTTGCTTTAGCTCTTGTAATTTTTTATTTAATTCAAGCATCAAATCTGCTTTTTGGATAAATGGCTCTTTAACTATATTTAATACATCAGGAATAGGAATACTTT
>JAGOHQ010000215.1 GCA_017996075.1 Aliarcobacter sp. | reverse complement strand
CCAAATTTAAGAGATTTACAAAATGAGAAGTTTATAAATGAACTTTTCTCTATGGCAAAAACTCTTACGAATAAACCAATTTTATTAAAAATTGCACCTGATATGGAAGTACAAACAGCAATAGAGTTATGTAAAACTGCTATAAATAGTGGAGCAGCTGGAATTATTGCAACAAACACAACTATCGATTATAGTTTAGTTCCAAATTGTAAAGATTTTGGAGGATTAAGTGGTCAAGTCTTGAGTGAAAAATCATCACTTTTATTTAAAGAGATTTCTAAAGAGCTTTATGGAAAAGCTATATTAATAAGCGTTGGTGGAATTTCAAATGCAAATCAAGCCTATGAAAGAATAAAAAATGGAGCTTCTTTAGTACAAGTTTATTCTAGTTTAATTTTTGAAGGACCTTCAATGGTTAGAAAAATAAATCAAGATTTACTAGAACTTTTAAAAGCTGATGGCTATGATAATATTTCTGAAGCTATTGGAGCAAATTTAAGATAATGAGAAATTTCTTAAAAATTTTTATAATTTATATTTTTATTGGAGAGTTTATGAGTGCAAATAGTTTGCCAAATTATTATACAAAAAACTTAGACAATGGATTACAAATTGTTGCAATTCCTATGGATAACAACACAAATGTAGTCTCTGTTGATGTTTTTTACAAAGTTGGAAGTAGAAATGAGGTTATGGGGAAAAGTGGAATTGCCCATATGTTAGAACATTTAAACTTCAAATCAACAAAAAATCTAAAAGCTGGAGAGTTTGATGAGATTGTAAAAGGTTTTGGTGGAGTAAACAATGCTGGTACAAGCTTTGATTACACGCACTATTATATAAAAACTTCATCAAAAAATACAGATAAATCTCTTGAGCTTTTTAGTGAACTTATGCAAAATCTAACTTTAAATGATGAAGAGTTTCAACCAGAGCGTGATGTTGTAGCAGAAGAGAGACGTTGGCGAACAGATAATAACCCAATGGGATATTTGCAATTTAGAGTTTTTAATAATACTTTTATTTATCACCCATATCACTGGACTCCAATTGGATTTATGGATGATATAAAAAATTGGACAATTGAAGATATAAAAGATTTTCACTCAACATATTATCAACCACAAAATGCAATAGTAGTAGTTGCTGGAGATATAAAAAAAGATGATGTTTTTTCTTATGTTGAGAAACACTTCAAAGATATAAAAAACACAAAAGAGATACCTAGTTCTATTCATACAATAGAACCAAAACAAGATGGTGAAAGAAGAGCAATTATAAATAAAGAATCAAATGTACAAATGCTTGCTATGACTTATCATATTCCAAATTTTGAACATGAAGATCAAATAGCATTAAGTGCTTTATCTCAACTTTTAAGCAGTGGTAAAAGCTCAATTTTACAAAAAGTTTTAGTAGATGAAAAAAGATTAGCAAATAGTGTTTATGCTTATAATATGGAGTTAAAAGATCCTGGAGTTTTTATGTTTATGGCTGTTGCAAATGAAAATGTTGATGCTTTAAAAATAGAAAAAGAGATTTTAGATATAATATCGAAAATTCAAAAAGGCGAAATTAAAGAAAAAGAGTTAGATAAGCTTAAAATAAATACAAAAGCAGACTTTATCTACTCTTTAGAAAGCTCTAGCGATGTAGCTTCTCTTTTTGGAACTTATCTAGTTCGTGACAATATAAAACCACTTTTAGAGTATGAAGCAAATTTAGAAAAACTAAAAGTTGAAGATATTGTAAATGTTGCAAAAAAATATTTAGTAAAAGAGAATTCAACAACTCTTATTTTAAAAGAAAATAAACAATAAAAGGAAAAAGATGGATACCATTATTGGCTCTATGACTGCTTTAGTTACACCATTTAAAAATGGAAAACTTGATTTAGAAAAATATGAAACTCTTATAAAAAGACAAATTGCAAATGGTGTAGATGCTGTTTCTCCAGTAGGGACAACAGGTGAAAGTGCTACACTTTCACATAAAGAACACAAAGAGTGTATAGAAGTAGCAGTTGCTACTTGTAAAAATACAAGAGTAAAAGTTCTTGCAGGAGCTGGTTCAAATGCAACTAGTGAAGCATGTGATATTGCAAAATTCGCTCAAGAGATTGGTGCAAATGGAATTTTATCAATAGCTCCATACTATAATAAACCAACTCAAGAAGGACTATATCAGCACTATAAAACAATAGCTCAATCAGTTGAAATCCCTTTTATGTTATATAATGTTCCAGGACGTACTGGTGTTGATTTATTACCAGAGACAGCTATTAGACTTTTTGATGATGTAAAAAATATTTATGGTATAAAAGAGGCAACTGGTTCACTTGAACGAGCTACTGCAATTATTTCACAAAGAGAAAATTTCTTTGTTTTCTCAGGTGATGATAGTGTAGATTTTGCAATGTTAGCAAGTGGTGCAAAAGGTATTATATCTGTAACTTCAAATTTAGTTCCAAATTTAAAATCAAAACTTGTAAGCTCAGTTATGAGTGGAGATTTTCAAACAGCTTTAAAAATTCATAATGATTTATTTGAATTAAACAAAGT
>JAGOHQ010000029.1:6110-9079 GCA_017996075.1 Aliarcobacter sp. | reverse complement strand
CAATAGCCACATACTCTTTATATACTCTATTTTGTGCAAACTCTTTTATAGCTTTTTTTTGAAACTCTTCATTTTTTGCAAACATCATAACACCACTTGTCTCTTTATCAAGTCTATTTAAAAGTATTGCATTTTTAAAAGTTTTTGCAACTTCATCTGCTGTTATAAACGCTGGTTTATCAACTACTAAGATATCATCATCTTCAAAAATAACTTTTGTTTTTGCTAACTCTTTTACACTGAATTTTGTATCTTCTTTAATCTCACCCCTTGCTATCATTACTTTTTTATCACCAACTTTTACCAAACCTCTATCAATTAAATCTTTTGCTTTTGCATTTGATATTCTTTCTTGAATTGCTAGAAGCTTATATGCTTTATCATATCCTGCTGCCATTTTTTTATCTCCTTTATTATAGGTTCAAATGAACCTTCTTTTGTTAATTCTGGTTTTAAAAGAGTATTTGCTTTTTCTAAATACTCTTTTAACTCACTGTTTTCTATTAAATAATAGTTTTTTATACACTCAAAAAGTGATTTTTGATTAAAAATATTTTTTCCACTAATAATCACATTTCCAAAAAAAGCAGGCTCAATAGGATTGTGTCCTCCAATTTTGGCAAATGCACCACCTAAAATTGTAATATCACTTATTTCGTAAATATCATTTAAAATTCCCATGATATCTACTAAAACTATATCACTAGAAAAATCCTCTTTATTACTAAATTTATGAAAAGTAAGATTCTTATCTTTCACATAATTTTTAATTAATTCTTCAACTTTTAAAAATCTCTCAGGATGCCTAGGAACAATAATAAGTTTTCCAAACTCTTTATTATAAGCATTTAAAACAAGCTCTTCTTCACCTTCATGAGTACTTGCTGCTACTATTGTTGTAATATTTGGTTTTTCAAAAAGAGCTTTTTTGCTAGGAAGCTGTGCTAATTTTATATTTCCAATTACTTCAACACTTCTTGCTCCAAGCTCTTGTAATCTTTGTTTATCAATTTCACTTTGTGCAAAAACTTTATCTATATTTTTAAAAATTTTTTTATAAAAAAATCTAAACCTAAGATAAGATTTATATGATTTATCAGAAATTCTAGCATTTATAAGTAAAGTTTTTGCACCTTTTTTTTTGGCAATTAAAAAAAGCATATACCAAAGTTCTGCTTCCATAACTACTAAAACTTTCTGTCTTACTATCCAAAAAGGAAGAAATATTTCAAAAGGTAAAAATCTAACATTTTTACAAATAGCTTTTGCTTCATCAAAACCAGTATTTGTAATAACACTAATATTTGATTCCTCTTCAAACTCTTTTATAAGAGGTTTTATAGCTCTTACTTCACCCATAGAACAAGAGTGAAACCAAACACCAGATTTTTCAAATTTTGGATTGTTTTTTAAGAAAAATTTTGCAGGAATTGCAAGTTTATATTTTTTACTTTTTGACTTGTAGAATAAATATGGAGTTAAAACAATATAAACTACAAGTAAAATAAAATTATAAAAAAGCGTAAAAAGGCTCAAATTAAGCCTCTGTTACATCTGTTTCTTCTTCACCTTTATAAAGAATTCTTCCACAATGAAGGCAATTTACAATCTCTTCACCTTTTAAAACTTCAGCATAAGTTTTATCATTTATCTTAATAAAACAACCATAACAAGCTTGTTGTTTTACAGGAACTACTGCTGTGTCTTTTGCCCATCTTTTAATTTTTTCATAGAAAGTCAATATTTTTTTATCGAATTGATCTAAAAGTTCATTTCTTTTGTCATAAATTACATTTCTTTCTTGATTAATTGCCTCAATTTCATTATCAACAGCAACTTTAATCTCTTTAATATCTTCTTCTTCTGTTTTTAGTTTTTCTTGGAGTTCTTTTAGTTTCTCTTCTTTTGCAACTGTTAATTTATCAAATCTTTCTATCTCTTCATTTGCAAAACTTACTTGTTCTTTTGCAATCTCTTCTTCTAACTGTAGAGCTTTTAACTCTTTTTCATTTGTTACTTCTTTATTCTTTTTAGCGATTTGATCTAGTTTTGTTTTTAACTCTGCTAAATGAATATTATTTTTTGTTCTTTTAGATTTTAACTCATCAATCTCTAAATAAACACTATTTATAGAAACTTTTAATGCCTCTGCTGTTTCTACAAAAACGGCTAATTTTGCTTTTTGATTTTCAATTTTTGGGTCAAATTGACTAATACTTGTATCAAACTTTGACAAAGCAATTAAATCTTGTAAATATTTATTCAATGTTTTCTCCTTAAAAAAACTCAAATGGATTTTTTGAAGCTGTTATTATAGCTTTTAATTTATTTTTTTTCAAATATTCTTCTAGAAGCTCTTCCAAAAGTATATTAAAATGATTTTCACTCTCATAGTGTCTTATGTCAATTAAAGACAATCCTCTAGCTTTTGCTTCCATAGCATCGTGATATTTAATATCACCTGTTATAAAGCAATCTGCTTTTACCTCATCTATCAAACTCATAGCCGAACCTGTACAAATAGCTAATGTTTTAATATAATCTTTTGTTTTTACAAATTTTATATTTTTTAAATTTAACTTTTTACTTAAATGTTTTAAAAGATCACTAAAACTCATATCTATTTTTACATTTGCAATAAACTCATTTTGATTTTCAATTTTAAAATCTAAAATCTTCTCAACCACAAATCTATTTAAGTGTGTTTTATCTATATTTGTATGCATAGAAATAAGCGATATATCTTTTTTTATAAGCTCTTTTAATATTTTTGAAGAGTATGTATCATAATTTAATCTTTTTAAACCACTAAAAATAAGTGGATGATGAGTTATAACCAAAGAGTTTGGCTTTAAATTTTCTACTAAATCTAAATCCAAATCCATACTAAGATATAAATTTTCAAACTCATCTTCAAAGTTTCCTACAAGAAGTCCTGAATTATCCCATTTTTCTTGAAGTTCAAAGGG
>JAGOHQ010000029.1:0-6010 GCA_017996075.1 Aliarcobacter sp. | reverse complement strand
TCTTTATACATAACTGCGCATGCTTGTGCAAGCTCTCTCACTTTTAATATATAGTTTTGTCTCTCAGTTACACTTATTGCTTTTCGTGCATCCAAAGTATTAAATGCATGGCTTGCTATCATACATTGATCATATGCAGGAAGTGGAAGTTGTGCTTCTAAACAAGCTTTACACTCATTAAAAGCCTCTTCAAAATCTCTAAATAGTTTTGTTGTATTTGCTACTTCAAAATTATATTTTGAGAATTGATATTCACCTTCTTTGTGAACATCTGCATAAGTTGTAATTCCATGTTTATTTTCATTCCAAACAATATCAAAAACAGAATCAACACCTTGAAGATACATAGCAAGTCTTTCTGTACCATAAGTAATTTCAACAGCAACAGGATCACAAGCCAAACCTCCAACTTGTTGGAAATATGTAAATTGTGTAACTTCCATACCGTCAAGCCAAACTTCCCATCCAAGTCCCCAAGCTCCTAAAGTTGGTGATTCCCAGTTATCTTCTACAAATCTAACATCGTGACGGCTTAAATCAAGCCCTAAATATTCTAACGATTTTAAATATAAATCTTGAATATTCTCTAAACTTGGTTTTATTAAAACTTGAAACTGATAGTATGCACCTAGCCTATTTGGATTTTCTCCATATCTTCCATCTGTTGGACGCCTGCTAGGTGCTACATAAGCAACACTCCAAGGAGTTGAGTCTAAGCTTCTTAAAAGTGTTGCTGGATGAAAAGTTCCAGCACCTGCTGGTATATCATAAGGCTGAACAATATTGCAACCCTCATTCGCCCAAAATTCTTGAAGTTTTAATAACATTTGTGAAAAAGTAAGCATCTTATTTTATTCCTAACTCTTTATTTAATTTCTCTTTGTCAAAACCGCATATCCAAACATCTCCAACCAAAAAAACTGGAGCACCTTTACATCTTTTTTGACAATCATATAAGGCTTTTTTATTTTTTGTTAAGTCAATTTGATTAAATTTCAGTTTTCGACTTTTTAAGTAGCTAATAGCCTCTTGGCACCATTTACAGTTTGGTAAAGTAAATAGTGCAATTGGCTTCAAGATTATAAAATCACTTCAATATCTTTTGAATCACTCTCAACGGCTTTTGCTTTTACAATTCTGTCTTCTTTTAGTTTTATTGCTAAATCTTTATCGCTAATTGCTAAAATTTGCATTGCTAAATAAGCAGCATTTATTGCACCTGCTTTTCCTAAAGCAACAGTTGCAACTGGCATACCAGCTGGCATTTGAACAGTTGAAAGCATAGCATCCATACCATCCATTGCACCACCTTTCATAGGAACTCCAATAATTGGTTTTGTTGTAGTAGCTGCTAATGCACCAGCCAAATGAGCCGCCATTCCAGCTGCTGCTATAAATGCAATAGCACCTTTTTCTTCAGCTTCTTTTACATACTCTTTTGTTCTTTCAGGACTTCTATGAGCAGAAGAGATAATTAACTCATATTTTACTTTGAATTGCTCAAAAGTATCTGCACAATTTTTCATAATTTCATAATCTGATTTACTACCCATAATTATTGATACAAATTTCATTTTTATTCCTATTTATTTATTTTTAAAAGTCTGATTATATCAAAAACTTTCTAAGACTTTTACAATCTTATCTATCTTGAGTTTTTTCCACTCTTCAAATTTATTTATAGTCAAACTATCATTCTCATAGATAAATTTTGATAGATTTTTAGAACTATCTTTTACAAAAATTGTTTTTGTACATTTGTAATATTTAAGCTGCTCTTCATACTCTTTAAAAGTTGCTATACAAACTGTTGGTATCATAAAACAATCTGCTATGTGAAGTGCTGATGTATAAGCAGTAATTAGCTTATCGCAAGATGAAACTATATATATAAAATCTTCGATAGATTTTGAATAAGATGATAAATCCAAGAAATTATCGGCTTTTATTTTACTATCAATCAAAAGAGTTGAAACGATTGTATAATCATCTAACTTATCTATCAAATTTTTTAAAATCTCAATAGCAAAGTTTTGAGGAATAGATTTGTTTATATTTGCACTATAAGGATGAAAAAGTAGAAGTTTTCCCCTTTGTTTACTCTCTTGTATCTTTTGTTTTAAACCTTTTGTTAGTTCAAAATGATCTGTTTTTAACTGTGAGAATTTTTCTAAATCTGATATTTTTTTATAATCTATCCCAAATTTAAAAAGCCAAGCATCTACTGGATTTATATCTAAGATTTTTGTAATATCAATACTGTTGTCAACAAAATAGTCATATTCGCAAATAGTTTTGCTATTTATTGCAAGAGGTAGAATTTCGTTTATATAATCTTGAGTTGCATATATACTTTTATCTCTATTGTAATAACTATTATTTGAAGCTTTTATATATACATCAAGTTTTACTACTTTGTATATCTCTTTTAATTTATTATAAAAAATTCTAAGTGCAGCCATTCCGCTTATCATTTGGCTAATACTACTTCCCAAAGTTCCAATAATAGCAACTTTTATACTAGTTTTATGAAAACTTTTTAGTTGATTTAAAAAATTCTGCTCTTTTAACTCCAAAAATCTTAAATCTTTAAGCTCCAATCTCTCTATGCTTTCATTTTCAATAATTACACCTAGTTGAGTGGGAAATGATGGATTCTTTACTACACTTTGCTCGTTTATAATTTTTGCATTGTATTTATTTTTATCAACTTTTGCAAAAATATCTTTTAAGTCATTAAAATCATCATAAGTTGTAAGATATATTGTCTCATTTTCTATTCCAATAGGCGCTTTAAACCTATTGTATTTTAAAATTGTTCCGTCTGTTATTTTAATATTAATGCTATTTGTGGCTCTAAAAAAAATCATTTTATTCTATATTTTCGCCAATATTTTCTACTCTAAACATAGTAAGATATGGTAGTTTACAAGGAAGTTGTATTTTATTTACATTTCCACTATGAACACTTTCAAGCTCTTTGTTTGTATCTGTTAAAATCTTTTTAAAGTTTATATAATACAAACCATCTTCTTTTTTAAAAACTTTACCAATTTCATTTTCGCAAGTATCCAAAACTGTGTTGTGTGGAGTAAATATCTCTATATCTTCATTTGGATAGACTTTATATTTACACAAAAAGTGATGTTCATCTTCTGTTACAAGTCCTGTTACTTCATAGCTTCCTTTGCTTAAAGCATAATCGTGATTTTGAGAATCTGTTTTCTCAAATGGTTTGTGAATTAAATATGCATCAGTAAAGCCTCTATTTTTTGTAGTATGTAACTCTTTTTGATATTTTTCTGGTTCAAATTTACCAGCATAATAGTCATCAATAGCTTCTCTATATGCTTTTGCTGTAACTGCAGCATAGTATGGAGATTTTGTTCTTCCTTCAATTTTTAAACTATCCACAGCACCACTATCAAGAATCTCTTGTATGTGAGAAGCTAGATTCATATCTTTTGAGTTAAAAATATATGTTCCAACTCCTGGTTCTTCTTCTAGTCTAAACAAACTTCCATGTTCATCATTTCCAGCATATAAAGTGTATTCAAATCTACAATCATTTGCACAACTTCCACGATTAGGAACTCTTCCCATTTGAACTGCACTAATTAAACATCTACCACTATATGCAAAACACATAGAGCCATGAACAAAAATCTCTATTTCCATATCTGGAAGATGTTTTTTTATCTCCATCACATCTTTTAGTGAGATTTCTCTTGCCACAACTATTCTTTTTACTCCCATATCCCAAAAAACTTGAGCATCAAGATAATTTAAAACATTTGCTTGAGTTGATAGATGTATATCAATCTGAGGTGCAATCTCTCTACAAAGTCTTACAACTCCAGGAGCTGCAACAATAAAAGCATCTGGTTTTAACTCTGCCATTTTTTTAATATGTGTTTTTAAAAGCTCAATTTGAGAGTTAAATGGAAAACCATTAATTGTAGCATATACTTTTTTTCCTCTTTCGTGAGCATAATCTATTGCTTCTTTAAAAGTTTCATATGTGAACTCTTTACTAGCTCTTATTCTTAAACTAAAATGACTAACTCCACCATAAACCGCATCTGCTCCATATTTTATAGCTATTTTTAATTTTTCTAAATTTCCAGCAGGTGAGAGTAACTCAACTTTTTGCTTACTCATAAAATTCCTTTGATTGTTTTTAATAAATTTTTTTGATTAAAATTAAGTTTAGATTATATCTATTTTTTAATAAATATTTAGATTTGAAGAATTATTTAAAGTAAAGCAAGAGAGCTTAAAAGCTCTCCCACTCATCATCTTTTGCAGATGTTTTAAACTCTTTTTTATTTATAGTCTTGCTAATTTCTTGAGATTTAAAATCATCATTACTAGCTATAATTTGAGATTTATTGCTATTTGTTTGAATTAAATTTCCTATATTATCGATCTTTACTTGATCTAAAGATTTAAATACTTCTATAGTTGAAATATCTAGTTGTTCTGATAGTTTTTTTAGTAAATCACTATTTGGTTCATTTTTACAATCTTCATTTATATAATTTTGTACACTATTATGAACTAATTCATGATGCTCTTTTAAATTTTTCCAGCTTTGATTTTTTGTAAAATTAATACCTTTTTGCTCCTGTTCACTAATCCATTTTCCCAAATCACAATCAGTTGGCTTAGTAACACTCCAAGGAGTTTTGTTTTGTCCTATTTTGTCAAAATTTACAAGCTTAAATTTAATATGGTCATTTTTAAGTTTTGAAACTTTAAATACCAAATCTATATCTTCTATAATTTTTGGTTCAACTTGTTTAAATTTAGCACGATCGGCAATTTTTAGAAGATTATTTGATAAACTTGAAGCTTCTGTTGCAAGATTACTAATTATTCTTGAAGAGTTAGCATTTACTTGAGTCACACTATCTAAAACATTTATTGTGTCATTTATTTGTAAAATTCCAACTTCTTCCTCTTTACTTCCTTTTGAAACATCTTCAATTAAAATAATTGTCTCATTTATCTTTTTATTTAAATCAGTATAGCCATCTTTCATACTATTTGCTATACCTTTCCCTTCGTTTGCTTTTGAAGTTGCAATTTCAACAATATTTTTTATCTCTTTGGCAGCTTCTGCGCTTCTACTTGCAAGATTTCGAACCTCTTGAGCAACTACAGCAAACCCTTTTCCAGCTTCTCCCGCAGTTGCAGCTTCAACTGCTGCATTTAGACTTAGAATATTCGTTTGAAATGCTATTTGATCAATTACTTCAATAGCTTCATTTATAGAGCTAACCTCTTTATTTATCTCATCCATTGCCTGATTTGTTCTACTTGCAAGAGTTTCTCCCTCTTTTGAAGATTTTTGAAGCTCTAAAGCTAAAACTGACATTTGAGATGTTTTTTGAACACTTTGTTTTATAATTCCAGTTATCTGCTCAACTGCTGCTGCTGTTTGTTCCAACGAAGCCGCTTGCTCATTTGCCGAAGTTGATAACTCTTTTGCAGATTTTGATAAAACTGCTGTATCGTTGTTTAATTTTGTACCAGTTGCTACTATCATTGATAAAAATTCTGAAACCGTATGACCTATTAGCTGAGTACTAGTTGCAAGTGATGACATAACTCCATTTACTTTTGTTGTATCAAGTTTTGAATCAACATCTTTAAAATTTGAGTTCCCATACTCTATTAATGTATTATTTAAACTAACCAAATTTTCATTTGTTCTTTCAATCATATGATTAATTGAATCTCTTAGTCTTTGAATTTGTGGATTTGAAGATGTTTTTTCTATCTTATAAACATAAAAACCTTGTGCGATTTTATCTATAACTTCATCAACATTTTCTATAACTTTACCATCTTCAATATAACCTTTTTTAAGTTTAGATATATATAGATTAAAGCTATCAACAATTTTTCCTATCTCATCATCTGATTTTTTATTTATTCTATCTGCTTGCTCATTTCCACTTGCTATATCTTTTATAGCAATATCAAGCTCATCAAGTGGTCTTAT
>JAGOHQ010000028.1 GCA_017996075.1 Aliarcobacter sp. | reverse complement strand
TGGTAGAAGAGGCAACTCATTGTTGTGATTTAAGACTTCACAGATATGATTGATTTTATTAAAAAATAAACTTAAAATTTATAAAATTTAGATAAAATATTTTAATATAATCATTATTAGGGGAGTGAATGAAATTTTCAAAAATTATAATTTTGTTCTTATTGTTTTTGTCTTCTTTATTTGCAAATCAGCATAAAAGATTAGCCTACATTGTTTCAGATACAACTATTCCTTTTTGGCAAATTATGTCAAAAGGTATAAAAGAAAAATCAGTTGAATTTGGATATGAAATAGATATTTATAACTCAAATAATCTAAAGAAAAATGAACTTGAAAACATGGCTCTTGCTTTAGATAAAAAAATAGATGGTTTAATCATATCTCCAATAAACTCTTCAACTGCAGCAACTCTTTTAGAAATTGCAAAGATAAATAATATTCCAGTTGTTATTGCGGATATTGGTTCAAATAGTAAAGATTACGTATCTTTTATCTCTTCTGATAATAAAAAAGGTGCTTATGAACTTGGTAAAATATTAGCTAAACATATGAAAAATCTATCTTGGAATAAAGAAGGAACTGTAGGAATAATATCAATTCCACAAAAAAGAACAAATGGCAAAGATAGAACTCTTGGATTTATTCAAGCTTTAGATGAAGAGAGTATAAAAGTTTCTGGATTTTATCAACAAGTTGATTTTTCTTATGAAGAGACTTATAACTATTCAAAAAAATTGATAGAAGAAAATAAAAATTTACGAGCTATTTGGCTTCAAGGCTCTGATAAATACAAAGGTGCATTAGATGCAATCAAAGAAGCAAATAAACAAAAAGAGATAGCTCTTATTTGTTTTGATGCAGAACCAGAATTTTTAGAAATGATACAAAATGGTGATTTAGTTGGTTCTGCTATGCAACAACCATATATGATGGGGCAAGAAGCAGTTATATCTTTAAACAATTTTTTAAATAATAAATATGTAGAAAAAGAGCAAAAGATGGGAATTTTAGCAATTTCTAAAGATAATATTGATGATAAATTAAAGATAATAAAATTAAATGTTTTAGGAATAAAATCTGATGAAAAATAGATCTTTACTAGCATCTTTTCTTTTACCATTTTTAATTACAATAATAACAATTGCATCTTTTTATGCAGTTTACAGTTATTTTGAAACCAAACAAAGATTAGTAAATGATATTAATTTAAAATCAAACTCCATAATAATTCAACTAAGTGATGCACTTCCACATTTTATAGAATCTTATGCAATTAATGAGTATAAAAAATTAATCGAAAATGAACTTCAAGATAGTGATATTTTAGCAATAATTGTAAAAGATTATAACTATGGAAAAATATTTTCTAAAGAGTTTATTGAAAGTGGAAAAATAAGAGAAAATGATAAAATTTTAGATTTAAATAGAAATGATATTTATCAAAATAATTTATTAGATAAAAAATTCTCTTATACAAAAGTTGATTTATTAAATGAATCAGATATAAAAATCGCCACTCTTGAATTATATATTTCTGATGAAAAACTAAAAGAGAAGTTAAAAAAAATAGTTAAAACAAGTATTCTTGAAATATTTATTTTAGCTTTTTTTATTATTGTTTTAGTATTCTTAATAATAAAATCTTTAATTCTAAAACCAATTTCAAATATAGTAGATGCAATACAAAACAGTGATATTTATGGTATTCCAAAAGAAGATATTCCACAAAATAATATAGTAAAAGAGTTTAATGAATTATCTATAAAAATGAATGAAATGATTTTTACGATAAAAGATTTGCAAAAACAGATTATTAAAGAGAAAGATTTTATTTCAAATATAATTGATAACTCAAATGTAATAATTGCTGTAATAGATAGCAATGGAAATATGTTTAAAATTAATAAATTCGCACAAGAATTTATAGGTTATAAACAAGAGGATATTTCAAATAAACCATTTTTTTGGCTTAACTTTTTACATAAAGATGCAAAAGAAACAGTTGGCAATATTATAGAAAAAGCAAAAAATGGAAATATTAAGAAGTATTATAAGGCAACTTGTATCTCAAAAAATCAAGAAGAGAGAGTATTTGAGTGGTCCAATACTGTAATAAGTAAAGATGATGGTTCAATGGATTATCTTGTTTTAATAGGAATAGATGTTACACAAAAAGAACTTATTCAAAAAGAGATTTTGCAACAAAAAGAGGAGTTGGAATTAATTTTTAACTACTCAAAAGATGGAATTGCTATTTTAGATTTAAATACAAGATTTTTAAATTTTAATAATTCATTTATAGAGATGACAGGTTATACAAAAGATGAATTACTTGAAAAAACATCCTTTGAAATGTTGGTTAATAAAAATATTGATAAACATGAAATGTTAATTGAAGAGATATTAAAAAAAGGATTTATAGTTAATCATGAAGAGATTTTTGTATTTAAAGATAAAAGAGTATTTACAAACTTGAGTGTATCTTTACTTCCAAATAAAAAAACATTACTTATGATTATAAAAGATGTTAGTTCGTTGAAAGTTTTACAAGAGCAATCAAAATTAGCATCTTTGGGTGAAATGATAGGCAATATTGCACATCAATGGAGGCAACCATTAAGTTTTATTAGTACTATTGCTAGTTCTTTAAAGGTAAAATCTGAGTATGATATGCTTACAAAAGAAGATATTAACGAAGTTTCAGCATCAATAGTAAAACAGACAGAATATTTATCAAATACAATAGATAACTTTAGAGATTTTATAAAAGGAGATAAACTTTATACTAATATTAGTATAAAAGATGTTTTAGAAAATAGTTTAACTCTTGTAAGTGCTTCATTGAATAATAATTTTGTTAATTTAATCCTAGAATTAGATGATGATTTAACTATTTTTGGTAATAAAAATGAGTTAACAGAAGCATTTTTAAATATTATTTCAAATAGTAAAGATGTTTTAAAAAGTATTGAAGAAAAAGATAGATTTATATTCATAAAAACTAAAAAAATAGATGAAAATAAACTTGAATTGAAGTTTTTAGATAGTGGCGGAGGAATTGATGAATCAATTATTTCTAAAGTTTTAGAGCCATATTTTACAACAAAACACAAATCTCAAGGAACAGGTCTTGGACTTGCAATAGTTGATAAAATTGTAAGAGAAAGACATAAGGCTAGTATTGAAATTTATAATGAAGAGTTTATTTATAATGGAAAAAAATATAAAGGTCTTAGTTTTAAAATAATATTTAAAACATCTGAGTCTTAGAAGTTTCTTTAGAGTTGTTTTTAAACCAAAGAGCTATTAAGCTTTTTGGTTTTTTAAAGAGTAAAGTTCCAATATTCTCATAATAATTGCAGAGATATAAGGAATAGTTTGAATAAATATTGTAGCTGCAAATACATAAATTTCTGTAATTCCAGATTTATTTGTGTATATTAAAGATATAAATGCAGCTAAAAGTAAAATACATAAAATAGTTTCATATTTTATTGGGTTCGCACTTTTTTTAGCTTTTCCACCTTTTTCTGTTCTTTTAAATGGTAATCCATCTTTGATAAACCCATCAAATACAGCTTTAAATATTATTAACTGTAAACTCATAGAAGCTACTGAACTAAGAAGAATATCTTTAAAGCTAGCTTTTACTTTTGTTCTATAAAGTATAAATGTATGTAAAATATTTACTATAAATGCTGTAATAATAGGAATAGTAAGAGGAATTGTAGGAATTGTAACTCCAACAAAGATTATTACAGGAACCCAAATAATATTCATAACAGCCATAATTGGACCCATAGCATCACTTAACCAGAAAAACCAACCTGTAACAAATTTATTCTTTTGAGCAGGACTTAATTTTTTTGAACCAGGTTTAAACTCTCTCCAGTGTTTTTTAAGAATCTGAATAGCGCCATAAGCCCATCTATGTCTTTGAGTTTTAAATGCTTCAACAGTATCTGGTAAAAGCCCAAATCCATATCTTCTATTTGTATAGTGTGCAATATATCCAGCTTCAAATAGTCTAAGTCCTAATTCACTATCTTCAACAATAGTATCAGTTCCCCAACCACCAACTTCCATCATAGCACTCAGTCTTACCATAACCATTGTTCCATGAACAACGATAGCATTTTCTTCATTTCTATCAACCATACCAATATCAAAGAAACCAGCATATTCTGCATTCATAGCTTTTTTAATAATTGATTCATCACCATCTCTATGATCTTGTGGAGCTTGAACTATTGCAACTTTTGGGTCATCAAATAGTGGAACTAAATCCACAAGCCAAGGAGATTCAACTTTATAATCAGCATCAATAACAGCAACTATCTCTGCATTTTTATCTGTATATTCAAGTGCTGTATTTAAAGCTCCAGCTTTAAATCCAGTACATTTAATATCAAGATATTTAAACTTATCTCCTAATTTCTCACAAAGCTCTTTTATTGGAGCTTTATAAAAATCTTCAGGAGTATTATTTATAATAACTAAAACTTCATAGTTTGGATATGTAAGTTTTGATAAACTTTCCAATGTTTCAGCCAAAACATGGGGTTGCTCTTTATATGCAGGAACGTGAATAGATACAAGTGGTGCATTTTTTGATTTCAAATCAAGAGGAACTAATCTTGATGGTTGAACTCCAATTGAGCTTCTAAATAGCTCATTTGCTTTTGCTAAAGTTATAATCACAAGTGGAATCATAAGAAAACTTCCCATTCCCCACATAATCCACATTCCAAAATTCATATAGTTTACAAATGGGTATATTGCAGCCATTACAATACCAAAAGCCATACCTTGAGCAGCAATTGCATAAGCAAAAGCATGGCTAATATTTACTCTTTGATTTTTTAATCCAAAAAGTGTCAATAATGCTCCAATAATAATTGCAGCAATCATTTGATATAACCAATATTTATTTAATTCAACCTCACCAGCTAATTGAAATTTTAAAGCACGATCTGTTGTGAATATTCCCCAATATTGTCCAACATTTCCTTCATCATAACCTTTCCAAGGCTGATCCAAAGCTTCAATTATATTGTAATGCCAACCTTTTTCATGAGCTAGATTTACAAAACCTCTTATAGCTTGTGCTTGATTTTTAATACTAGGAATTGCACTATTGTTGTTATATCCGTGGCTTGGCCATCCTGTCTCTCCAATAACTATCTTTCTATTTGGAAAAAGCTCTTCAACAACACTATACTTTTCAATAATAAATTCATTGTATCTTTCAATTGGTACTTTTTCCCAATATGGTAAAATGTGTATAGTTAAAAAATCAACATGACTAGCTAATTGCGGATTTTTTTCCCATATATCCCAAGTTTCTGCAGTTGTTACAGGCTTTTTTGTGTGACTTTTCATAAAATCAATGTAAGCATATAGCTCTAAAGGCTCAAGTTCTTTTCTTAAAAGTACCTCGTTTCCTACTATTACAGATTGAATTCTATTTGGATACTCTTTTAAAATTTCTAAAGCTCTTTGAATTTCAAGATTATTCGCTTCTAAATCACCACCTATCCAAAGTCCTAAATCAATAGGAAGATTTGAATCTTTACTAGATTGAAGTATTTTATAAGCTTCCAAAGTTCCATAAGTTCTAAGTTTGTTTGTAAAGTTTTCGAATAAATTTACATCATAAGCAATCTGTTCACTTGAAAGTAAATTTTTATCATATCCTTCAAATGGTGAATATGACAATGATTCAATTTTTTCAAATGAGTTTTCATTCAATGTTACTAGGTTATCTCTTGATAACCAAAAAAAGACTTGGAAAAGTCCAGCCATAATAAGCCCTAAGATAATATATCTCAAATAAAATCCTTCTACAAAAAATATGCGAATATTAACATTATTTTGATAGAATAAAACTTATTTGAATTTTAAAAGGATTTTTGTTTTGAATTATCTATTTTTTGCTTTTATTATTTCTTTATTTGCAACATTAGGAAGTCTTTTTTTCTCTGAAATTATGCATTTTATTCCTTGTAGTTTATGTTGGTATCAAAGAATTTTTATGTATCCATTAGTTTTTATATTTTTAATTAATTTATTATATCCAGACGATAAAGTTTTTAAATATAGTTTTCCTCTTGTAATTGTTGGTTTATTTATATCAATTTATCACAATTTATTGATTTTAAAAATAATTCCCGAAACTCTCTCTCCTTGTATTAGTGGAGTACCTTGCAGTGTTGATTATTTGAACTATTTTGGATTTATTACGATTCCGTTATTATCTTTTATTGCTTTTTTAACTATTTTTATCCTATTAATAGCTCATAAAAGAAGAGTTTCTTAATCTTTTGTTATCTTTTCTAAGTTAGAGTTTTATAAAATTTTTTGAAGGAAAATTATATGCAAAATAAGGTATTGGTTTTAGGTTCTTTAGTTTTGGTTTTACTACTTTTTATTGGATTTTCATTTTTTTATAAAAGTGAGCAAAAAGTTGAGCAAGTAGCTACAAATCCAAATATAAATGAACTACTTTTAAGAGATTACTCTTATAAAATGGGTGATAATCAAAAAAATATTAGTGTAGTTGAGTTTTTAGATCCAGAGTGTGAATCATGTGCTATATATTCTGAAGTTGTAAAAAAGTTATATAAAGAGTATTACAAAGATATTCAAATTGTCGTAAAATATTTGGATAATCATAAAAATTCTAGACTTACAATTCAAATGCTTGAAGCTGCAAGAATTCAAGGTAAATATGAAGATGTTTTAAATATGATGTTTGAAAAACATTCTTTGTGGGCTTCTCACTATGCTTCTGTTGATAAACCAGAGCTTTTATGGCAATTTTTAAAAGAGATTCCCGATTTGGATATTGAGAAGTTAAAAGTTGATATGAATAATCCAAAAATTGATGAAATCATTGCTCAAGATAGAGCTGATGCAACAGCTTTAGGAGTAAGAGGAACGCCAACACTTTTTGTAAATGGAGTTTTATTAAATTCTTTATCACAAAAAGCTCTATTTGATTTAGTAGAAAAAGAGATTTATAAATAATGGAGTATTTAGGAACAACTCTTTTAACTATTATTTTAGTTGTTTTATTTATATATTTTACAAATAAAAATATATTAAAAAAAACACAAAGTAAATTAGACATAATAAATCGATATAAAATTGCTCTTTTAAAAATTTTAAATGAGTCAAAAGATGATAAAGAGTTACAAAGAAGTAATAAAATAGAGTTTCTAAAAAGAGTAAATGATGAATTATCAAGAAATATATTTTTTGAAAAGCATGAAATAAAAGTTGTTTTAGAAGAGTTATCGAAAATGGAGAATGAATGAAAAAAGTATTAATTATAGTTTTAAGTAGTTTTGTTTTTTTATTTACAGCTTGTGATAGTAGTTCATCTATTGATGCAAAATCACTAGCAAAAACAAAAATAGAGGCAGAAAAAAAAGAGTTTGAACCAACTTCTTTTGTTTTATTAACAACAGATGAAAAATTTATTGGATTTAAAACATCAAAAGATGGACTAGATTTTGATGAGTTTAAAGGTAAAAAAGCTGTTATTGTAGATATTTTTGCAACTTGGTGTCCACCTTGTATTGAAACAATTCCAAAATTAAGAGAGATAAAAGATAAATACTCTGATAGTTTAGAGATTGTTTCTGTACTTTTTCAAGATGAAAAAACAGTTGAAGAAATGAAAGAGTTTATTAAAGAGTATCAAATTAATTATCCAATTACAATGGGTGAAGAGAATCAAAAATTAGCAGATGAATTAGGTGTTACAAAAGTTCCAGAGATGTTTTTATTTTCAAAAAGTGGAAAATTTATACATAAATTTGTAGGAAATGTACCAAAAGAAGAGTTAGAAAAATATCTAAAAATTGCTATGGAAAATTAATCAAAATTTGGTTTTAAGAATAGATTTATATTAAACTTAAAGATAATTTTTTCCAAGGCTCAAAAACCTTGGAATTTTTAAATATTGTTTTTTAAGATTTTAAAATACTCTTCTCTACTTATCTCATAAGCTCCTAAACTCTCTAAATGTTTATTATAAACTTGGCAATCAATAATTTTAATACTATTCTCTTTTGCCCAATTACAAAGATAAAAAAAAGCTACTTTTGAAGCATCATTTACAAGAGAGAACATACTTTCACCACAAAATATATCATTTATTATAAGTCCATAAAGACCGCCTACAAGCTCTCCATCTAGATAAACTTCAATACTATTGGCAAACTCTAAATTATGCATTAGAGTGTAAGCTTTTATAAAATTATCATCTATCCATGTATCATTTTCATGTTTTCTTTTTACTTTTTGACAATTTTTTATAACATTTTCGAAATTTGTGTTTGATTTGATTTCAAAACCTCTATTTTTAATTGATTTTTTTAAGCTTTTTGATACTTTTAAATCATTTGGATATAAAATCATTCTTTTTTGTGGGCTATACCAATTTATATAGTTATAATCATCAATAAACCAAGGGAATAAACCATTTTCATATGCATTAAGTAATCTTTGTGGATGAAAATCACCACCAATTGCAACTAAATCACCACCCATTTGTTCTAATGTTGGAAAATTGAAGTTTTCATCATCTAAAAGCCAGATTTTTTCTTTAATATCAAGTAGTTTCATTTTGGCATTTTATTTAAAATTATGTTAATATCCAATTTTTAAGAGGTTTAAATATGAAAAGAGTAGATGCTTATTTATCAAGCTTAGGATATTGTAGTAGAAGTGAAGCTAAAAAATTTTTAAAACAAAATGAAGTTTTATTTTTTGAAAATAGGGTATTTAATCCAAGCACTAAAGTAAATCATAATGATGTATTGGTAAATGGGGAAAAACTTGATAGTGAAAAACTTACAATATTAATGAATAAACCTTCTGGTGTTATTTGCTCTCATAATGATTCAGGGGTGCTAATTTATTCCCTTCTTCCACGAAGATGGCAAAATAGAAATCCAAAAATTTCAACTATTGGAAGATTGGATATGGATACAACAGGAGTTATTCTTTTAACAGATGATGGAGAGTTAAATCATAAACTTACAAGCCCAAAAAAAGATGTAAAAAAGATATATGAAGTAACTTTACAAAATCCACTAAAAGG
>JAGOHQ010000214.1 GCA_017996075.1 Aliarcobacter sp. | reverse complement strand
AGCATAAATAGCCTCTTTTATAGATTTAACATATACAAAAAAATTTAAATGTTGAAAAAAAGAGTATTTTAAAAGATCTTCATTAAAATCAAAAAAAATCATTGAATTTGCTTTTGTATTTTTAATATCTTCAATACTTAAAACTTTAGAAAAAGCTTCAAATGGAATTAAATTATCTCCAATTATCTTCATTTTAAGCCTTTTTATTATTTAAACAATCTTTTGAACAAAAAAACTTTCCACTACTTACAATAGCCTCTTTAGAAGATACAAACGTACTACAAGTAGGACATTCTACCATCTCATCAGAGATTAATTTATCATTTTTTTTAACACCATCAACTCTTTTGTTTTTAAAAAATAGCAAATATACAACAAAACCAGCCAAAACAACAGCTATTACTTTTATCAACATTTTTTTCCTTTAATATATAAATAATTTCGTTCACATCTTGAAACAACTTTATAGTTAGATATTTTAGAAGTTTCAATCTCATCTTCTAGCATACTTCCTTTATAAAAAAGATAAGATGTATGTTCTTTTTTTATCTTAGAAGTAATATTTAAAAGTAAATTTGTATTTGTAACTGCTCTACTTGTTATTAAATCAACTTCCAAACCTTCTACATTTTCTGCTCTTTTTTGTAATATTGTAAGATTATTCAAACCCAAACTAGCTTTCACAAAGTTTAAAAAAGCAACTCTTTTTACTCTTGGTTCTATTAAATAAGCTTTTACATCTTTTCTTGCAATTGCTAAAATTAAACCTGGATAACCAGCTCCTGTACCAATATCTGCAAAACTATTAAAATCATCTATGAATTTAAGAGGATAAAGCGAATCTAATATATTTTCATATATATCATCTTTACTTAATCTCCCACTTAAATTATGAACCTTTCCCCACTTTTGCAAAAGTTCAACAAAAACTTCACAATCTTTGTAAAAAATATCTTCAAAGTTTAAACTATTTTCTTGTAATAAATTTCTTAAACTCAAAGCATATGTCCCATTTGTTCTTTTTTTGTATTTAAATAGTTTTTATTATGACAATTTGGTTCAACTATTGTTGGAATTCTCTCAACAATCTCTACATCCAAAGTTTCAAGAAATTTCATTTTTGCAGGATTATTTGTAAGAACATTTATTTTTTTTATCTCTAAATCTTTTAAAATATATTCAACAATACTGTATTCTCTCTCATCTTCCCTAAAACCTAAAGCCAAATTTGCCTCAACTGTATTTTTTCCTGCATCTTGTAAACTATAAGCATTTACTTTATTGAGAAGTCCTATATTTCGACCTTCTTGTCTATGATATATTACTAAACCACTATTCTTTGCTATATAAGCAATTGCTAATTCTAATTGTTTTTGACAATCACATTTAATACTTCCAAAAACATCTCCTGTAAGACACTCTGAATGTATTCTCAAGTTTACAATAGCTTGTGGATTAAAATCTTCGCTCATCAAAGCTAAATGCTCTTGATTATTTTGTTTATATGCTTTTATCTTAAAATTTCCGTGTTTAGTAGGAAGGTTTGCTATATTTGATTCGATTATATTCATTTGTATTTAAACCTTAAACTGTTAAAATCCAAAGATTATATCAAAAAGAGGTAAATATTATGTTTAAACGATTTAGAAGATTAAGATTAAATGAGACTTTAAGAAATTTGGTTCAAGAAACAACAATTAGTAAAGATGATTTTATATATCCACTGTTTGTAAGAGAAGGAAAAGGTATTAAAACTGAAATTTCTTCAATGCCAGGTGTATTTCAAATGAGTATTGATGAGATTTTAAAAGAGTGTGAGTATTTACAAAAAATAGGATTAAACTCTATTATACTATTTGCCATTCCTGATATTAAAGATTCAGTTGGAAGTGAATGTTTATGCGACGAAAGTATAATCTCAAGAACAATAAAAGCAATTAAAGAGAAATTTCCAAATATATTTATTGTTACAGATTTATGTTTTTGTGAATATACAGATCATGGACATTGTGGAATACTTGATCCAAAAACACAAAGTGTACATAATGATAAAACTCTTGAAATATCTGCCGAACAAGCACTTGTGCACGCAAGAGCAGGAGCTGATATGATTGCACCATCTGGAATGATGGATGGAATTATTACAACGCTTAGAAGTGCTTTAGATAAAAATGGATTCAAAGACCTACCTATTATGGCTTATTCAACAAAATTTGCAAGTGGTTATTATGGACCATTTAGAGATGTAGCTGAATCAACTCCAAGCTTTGGTGATAGAAGAACATATCAAATGAATGTAGCAAATAGACTAGAAGCAATTAGTGAATCACTTGAAGATGAAAAAGAAGGTGCTGATATTTTAATGGTAAAACCTGCACTTGCATTTTTGGATATTGTAAGAGATATAAGAAATGAGACAAAACTTCCTTTATGTGTTTACAATGTAAGTGGTGAGTATGCTATGTTAAAACATGCAGGACTTGCTGGACTTATTGATTATGAAAGAGTTATGATGGAGACTATGATTGCTTTTAAAAGAGCTGGTGCAAATATTATAATATCTTATCATGCAAAAGAAGTTT
>JAGOHQ010000213.1 GCA_017996075.1 Aliarcobacter sp. | reverse complement strand
AAAAGATTTAGAAGTTTTTTTGTGACTCTTGTATCTTCACAAAAAATTAGTTCCGCTTCCAATAGAGCCTTTAAAGACCTTTTTGAAATATCTTCAAGGTTTCCTATTGGTGTTGGAACTAAGCACAACATAGCAATAAACTATTTTGCCATATTATATTTAGCTTTGAATTTCTCAACTCTTCCAGCAGCATCAACTAATTTTTGCTCTCCTGTAAAGAATGGGTGACATTTTGAACAAATATCAACTCTTAAAGTTTCAGTAACTGATTTTGTCTCAAAGCTATTTCCGCATGCACAAGAAACTTGACATACTTTGTAATCTGGATGAAGATCTTTTTTCATTCCAATTTCCTTTTAAAATATTAAACGTCTAAAAAAAGAGCAAGTCTTTGCAGGTCCTTTAATAGACTTTTGAACGGCGATTATATCGAAAAATACTTAATAATCTCTGAATTTAAGCTAGGAATTATATTTGAAACTCTATTTGTAAATTGACCTTTATTAAAAGTATTTTGTCTTTTTGCAAGTTTTAGACTGTTTTGAATAATTTTATCTTCTAATTCTTGCTTTGATATTTTTCCATCAAGATACTCTAAAGTTTCTACTATTCCAATGCTACTCATACAATTTGGACCTCTTGTATATTTTTTCTCTAAATATATAGTCTCATCTATAAGTCCAGCTTTTATCATCTGTTTTGTTCGTAAAGAAATTCGATTTGTTAACTCATCTTTTTCCCATAAAATTTCAAAAATTGGAAGGTTTGGAGAGAGAGCAATCTTTGGGTTTTTCAAAAAATATTCACTTGGAGTTAGTCCACTTTGTTTATAAATTGAGTAGGCTTTTTCTACTCTATATTTATCATTTGGCTCAATTTTTTGCATATACTCTTTATCCAAACTATAAAGCAAATTATAAGTATCATTTAAACTCATATCTAAATTTGTATTTTCTTTTAAACCATCACTTATTCCATCAACTAATGCTTTGAGATAAAAGCCTGTTCCACCTACTATTATTAAGTTTTTCATATTTTTTTCTGCATATTCTTTTGCATTTTTATACAAATTTAAAAACTCAATAACATCAAATTTTTCATTTGGAAAAACTTCATCTATTCCAAAATGAACTATATCACCTCTTTCTATTTTTGTTGGTTTTGCACTTGCTATATCTATTTCTTTATAAACACAAAGAGAGTCCAAAGATAAGATTATAGAGTTTGTTTTATTTGCTATTTCAAGTGAGAGTGCTGTTTTTCCTGAAGCTGTTGTTCCTATTATTGCTAATTCTTTCATTTTCTAATCTACTTTTCTTTTTGTTTTGTAGCTCCGCACTGTTCAAGCTCTTTTATAATATCATTTATCTCTTTCTCTTTTTGTGCAAGTTGATCTAAAAGATTTGATATATCAGCTTCATTTGATTTACTTATAGAGTCATCAATTTTTGTGCTACAAGCTGTAAAAAGTATAGAAAAAAGGCTTAAAAGTATTAGAAACATATGTTTTTTCATAATTAATTCCCGATTAAAATTTGATTGATTATAACCAAAAAGCATTAATTTACTCATTATTTGATAAAATCCAGCCCATGGAAAAATTAATAAAAAAAATAAAAGATTTTAGCGAATTAGTGATGTTTCAGCACTCTGTTTTTGCTTTACCATTTATATTTATAGCGATGGTTGTATCTTCTTCACAAATAAATGGAACTCCTTGGTTTGGATTTAAACTTCTAGTTTTAGGAACACTTTGTGCAGTATTTGCACGAAACTTTGCAATGGGTTTCAACCGTTTTATGGATAGAGATATAGATGCTTTAAATCCACGAACAAAAAATAGACCAAATGTAGATGGAAGAGTATCTGCAAAAGCTATGTTTATTTTCTTTGTAGCAAATGCTTTTGCATTTATTTTAGTAGCTTATTTTGTAAATGATTTGGCTTTGATTTTATCACTTCCTATTTTAGTAATTATTGGTTCATACTCATACTTTAAAAGGTTTTCATATTTAGCACATATTATTTTGGGAATCTCTTTGGCTCTTGCTCCTATTGCTGGAGTTGTTGCTGTTAGCCAAACTATTCCTTTATGGGTGATATTTTTAAGTATTGGAGTTATGTTTTGGGTTGCTGGGTTTGATTTACTTTACTCACTACAAGATATTGATGTAGATAAAAAACTAGGTCTTCACTCAATTCCTTCAAAATTTGGTGCAAAAAAGACAATGCTATTTTCAAAAATATTTCACCTATTAACAGTTGTTTTTTGGTTTTTATTTGTTATATATTCGCAAGGCTCATATTTTGCATATTTAGCAGTAATTATAAGTGCTTTGATGCTAAGTTATGAACACTATTTAGTAAATAAAGATTTTAGAAAAATAGATAGAGCATTTTTTACTGTAAATGGATATTTAGGAATAGTTTTCTTCTTTTTAGTAGTTTTAGATAATATCTTCTTCTAAAATTTTTAAGCAAAATTAGGATAAACTTCAATCCTAATTTTTCAAGTGCGTCTGTAGTTCAACTGGATAGAATACTCGGTTTCGACCCGAGGGGTTGTGGGTTCGACTCCTACCAGGCGTACCA
>JAGOHQ010000212.1 GCA_017996075.1 Aliarcobacter sp. | reverse complement strand
GGCTGTACAAAATCTCCACTAATTACAAGATTTAATCTTCTAATATCACTATTTTTTTTGAAAAAATTATCTAAAATATCCTCATATAAAGGAAATAAATATGGATTTGTATCTCTTCCATCAAAATTATATCCGAGCTTCAAAGAGTCTGGAACCTCTTTATATTTTATAAAACTTTTTAAAGCTTTTATTGCTCCTTTAAACTCTTCATTTGTTTCAAGTTTTACTCTCCAAGCTATTAAAAAAGCACCAATTTGTGCTTGAGTTGCTTCTTGTTTTAAAATTTGAGAAACTGCTTCAAAACTCTCCTCAAAACTTAAGTCTCTATTTCCTTTTGGTCCTGTTCCAACTGCTTTTATAAATGTTTTAAAATTCATTATATATCCTATTTTACAACGTTTTTAACTCTTTTTTTACAAGCTTAATATATACTTGCTTAAATAAAACATTTTCAGGATATTGTATGACCCTAACCCAAAGTATTAAAAGTTTAGATTTTTTTGAAAATTTAAGTGATAATCAAATTGATATTTTAAGTAACTTCTCTTTTATTTCAAAATATGAAAAAGATTCCATTTTATTTTATGAAACTGATTTAAAAACAAATCTTCTTTTTTTAGTAAATGGTTTAATAAAAATTTATAAATATGATAAATTTGATAATGAGATATTTTTATATCACATTTATTCAAACTCTTTGATAAGTGAATTAAGTAATATCAATACAAATGAAATATACTGTTTTTCCAATGCATCTTTTATAGAAGATTCTGTTCTTTTATCAATAGATTTTTTAAAACTTCAAGAACATTTTTTAAACAACAATCTTCTAGTAAAAGAGCTTATGAGCTCTTTGTTAAAAAAAACTAATCAACTTCAATCTTTAGTAAATAGAGAGTTGGTTTTTGATGCAACTGCAAAAGTTGCTTATATGCTAGTTAGCGATTTAAAAATGTTTAATAATTTAAAAAGACAAGATGTAAGCTTCATGCTACATATTCAACCTGAAACTCTATCAAGAGTTTTAAAAAAATTATCAAGGGATAATATCATTGAAATTGAAAATCAACAAGTTATAATAAAAGATGAGATTGCATTAAATTCTATTTTTAAAGGGGTAGCAGTATGAAAAAAAGTAATATTAGTACAAAAATAAAAGTAATTGGAATACTTTTTGCTCTTCTAATGACAAGTATTATTGCAACCACTATTTATTTAAATAATAAAAATGAAAAAGATGCAATGATTATAAATATTGCAGGTAAGCAAAGAATGCTTACACAAAATATCTCTAAAAATATCTTCTACTTATATTCAAATCCAAAATCTTCACAAAATGAGCTAGACACTAGTATTGAAGAGTTTATATACAATCTTGAAAGTTTAAAAGGTGGAAATAGTTTATCAAAACTAAAAGAGTCTCCAAATATTCAAATAGATAGACAAATGTTGCAAATAGAATATTTATGGTCAATTTTCTATCAAAATATAGTTAAATTCAAAGAGTTAATACAAAATAATACCAACCAAAAAGAGTTACAAAATATTGTAAATATAATATATGAAACAAATCCAGAACTTCTTTATGAAGTAGATGCACTAGTTAGTCTTCACACGATAAATAGTGAACAAAAAATAAGATTCCTAAAAAATAGCCAATACTTTTTTGCAATTTTAATTCTATTTTTAATTATTTATAGTTTTCTTGAATTAAAAACTATGGAAAAAAATGCTCTAAAATTTATAGAAGAGTCAAAAAAAGTTATGGAACAAAATTTAGAGGAGCCTTTAAAACCTATAAAAATTGAAGCTGAGGGTGAACTAATAGAGGCTTCAAATATATTCAATAGATTTTTAAATAAAATAAATAGTGCAATAATTGACTCAAATAGTGCGCTAGAACAATCAAAAAATGCCTCTTATAAACTAGAAGAGATCTCAAATGAGTTTGATGAAATTATTAATGAAATTCAAAATAAAAGTGAAATATCAAAACAGCTAAATAGAAGTGAAGATATTGCAATACAAACTCAAGAACAGCTTCTTCACTCAAGTAAAAGATTAAATGAACTTAAAAATGAACTTGAAAAAATTATACTTTTCGCAGAAAAAAAGAGCTAAAACTTAATTAAAAAATTTTAATCTTTACTTAAATACTCAAAAAGTTTGACATCGGTCAAACTTTTTATATCTACTTCATAGTAATATCTTATTGTTTATAAATTTATTTCAAAAGGAGTAGGAATGTCACTTTCACGAAGAGATTTTCTAAAAAGTTCAGCGGCGGCAAGTGCAGCAGCAGCTATTGGTATGAGTGTACCAACAGACTTAAAAGCACAAGCAAACACTGCTGAAAGTGGTTGGCGTTGGGATAAAGCAGCCTGTAGATTTTGTGGAACAGGGTGTGGAATTATGCTTGCAACAAAAGAGGGGAAAATTGTTGCTGTTAAGGGAGATCCAGCAGCTCCAGTTAACAGAGGTCTTAACTGTATAAAAGGTTACTTTAATGCAAAAATTATGTATGGAGCAGATAGACTTAAAACTCCACTTTTAAGAGTAAATAAAAAAGGTGAATTTGACAAAAAAGGTGATTTCGCTCC
>JAGOHQ010000211.1 GCA_017996075.1 Aliarcobacter sp. | reverse complement strand
TATGCTTTTAGAGAAGATTTAATTAAATTTTCAAAAGAGCAAAAATATATAACTTATCATTATGAAAATCCAGCAACAAAAGAGGTTGTATTAAAAATGGCTTCATCTATTTTTATTCCAGAATTTAACTGGGTTTTAGTAACTGGAATATATGCAGATGATATTCAAAAAGATATAAATGAATTACAAGAAGAGATGAATAGAGATATAAATATACTTTTTTGGATAGCTATTTGTGTTACAGTTTTATTAAATATTGTTTTGATTTCTATAATTGTTCCATCTATAAATAAAATTATTCTAAAACCACTAAATATATTTCAAACAACTTTAGAGTCATTTTTTAAATATTTAAATAATGAAAGCAATGAAGTTCAAGCAATAAAAAATTACTCAAAAGATGAAATAGGTCATATGTCAAAAATACTTGATAAAAATATTGAAATTGCTAGAAAAGAGATAGATGATAATAATCTATTTATTGAAACTACAATAGATATTTTAGAAAAATTCCAAAAAGGAGATTTATCTCAAAGATTAAATATAGAAGTTGATGATATTAATCTATCAAAATTAAAATCTGTTATGAATCAAATGGCACAAGAATTAGAAAAGAATATTGTAAATGTTTTAAAAGTAATAGATGAATATAGTAAATATGATTATGTAAATAGAGTTGATACAACAAAAATTTCAAATCATATATTACAACTTGCAAATGGTGTTAATATTTTGGGAGATTCAATAACAAAAATGTTGATTGAAAACAAAAAAAATGGAGAAACTTTATCTGAAAGTTCAAATATACTTTTGAGTAATGTTGAAAAATTAAATGAAAGTTCTACTAGTACAGCTGCAAATCTTGAAGAAACAGCTGCTTCTTTAGAAGAGATGACTTCAAATTTAAGAAGTAGTACTCAAAATGTAGAGAAAATGGCAAGTATAGCTTCAAGCGTAACTTCTAGAGCAAAAAATGGAGAAAAATTAGCAAATCAAACTGTTTCATCTATGGAAGAGATAAATATAAAAATTTCATCTATAAATGAGGCAATAAGTGTAATAGACCAAATAGCATTTCAAACAAATATTTTAAGTCTAAATGCAGCTGTAGAAGCTGCAACTGCTGGAGAAGCTGGAAAAGGGTTTGCAGTTGTTGCTGGAGAGGTGAGAAATCTTGCAAATAGAAGTGCACAAGCTGCAAATGAGATAAAAAATATAGTTGAGATTGCAACGCAAAAGGCAGATGAAGGAAAACATATTGCAAATAGTATGATAAATGGCTACAGTGAATTAAATAGTGATATTATGCAGACAATAGATCTTATAAAGGAGTTTGAAAACTCAAGCAAAGAACAACTTTTAGGAATAGAACAGATAAACAATGCAGTTGCTATTTTGGATCAAAAAACACAGCAAAATGCTAATGTTACCTCACAAACAAAAGATATTGCAATATCTACAAATAGTATTTCAAAACTTATTATTGAAGATGTAAATAAAAAAAGATTTAAAGATAAATAGTTTTTTATAATTTAAAGTTTTTTAATAGTTTAATTGAGAGTTTATGAAAATCTAAATATTTAGATTTTTCATCTCCAATAAATCTGTAAAAATCAACTCCTTTTATAGATAAAATTTTTTCAAACTCTTCAATTTTAAGTTTTTCAAATTCAAAGTGAGTATTCATATATTTCTCTTGATAATTTTCAAATATCTCATCTTCAAAATTTAAGATATTATCCGCTTTGTTTAATTCGGGACATGAGTTGTCAATATAGATAAAATTATCTATATTTGGACTTAAAGGATAAGTTCTACACACCTTTGGTCTATTTTCATAAATTTTACATCTGAAATCTTTTAAATGTGGACAAAAATCAAAACCATTTGATAGTAAAATTACAGGTTTTACAAAACCTAAAGAGCCAAAAATAAATAAAATAGGAAAGTTTTTATAAACATCTTCAAACTCTTCTTTTAGAATTTGTGAAAAAATAGAACCAAAAATTCCACTACAACAATGAGCAAAGCAATTATTACAATCACCAAATTTAATATTTTTATCTTCAAGTTTTACAAAGTTTTTCATGGGTGCAATTTTACATAGATTTTAAAAGAATTAGATAAAATATCAAAAAATTTAAGGAAAATCATGCAAAAGAAACTTATTCAAATTATAAAAAAAGCTGGAAAAATTTTAAAAAAAGGTTACTACTCAAATAAAGATGTAAATTTTAAAGCAAAAAAAGATTTAGTTACAAAATATGATTTAGCAGTTGAAAATTATCTAAAAAAAGAGTTTTCTAAATATTTCAAAGAGTTTAATCTTATAGCTGAAGAATCAGATAATAGTTTGGTAGAGTTTGGAAATTCAATAATAATTGATCCAATAGACGGAACTACAAACTTTGTAAATGGTGTACCTCATACTGCTATTTCTGTTGGAGTTTATAAAGATAAAAAGCCATATATTGGAGTTGTATATAATCCTATTTTAGATGAGTTATATTTTTCAAAACATAAAAAAGGTGCATTTTTAAATGGTAAAAAAATAAAAGTAAGTTTGCAAAATGATTTACAAAAATCACTTCTAGCTACAGGTTTTCCATATAGCAGTGGTGAGAATACAAA
>JAGOHQ010000027.1 GCA_017996075.1 Aliarcobacter sp. | reverse complement strand
ACTTATGATAAAGCAAATAGAGTTTTATCAATGGGAATAGATAAAAGTTGGAGAGATAAAGCTTGTAATAAAACTTTTGAGTTATATGGTAAAAAAGAGATAGAAAAAATTGTTGATGTTGCTTGTGGAACTGGTGATATGATAATTTTTTGGAAACAAAATGCAAATAAAAAAGGAATTACTCTAAAAAATATTGTTGGAATAGATCCAAGTGTTGGAATGATGGAAGTTGGAAAGAAAAAACTTCCAGAAGTTCAATTTATAGAAGCTTTTGCAACATCTATGCCACTTGAAAATGAGAGTGTTGATATAGTATCAATCTCTTATGGAATTAGAAATGTAGTACAAAGACAAGAGGCTTTTGTAGAGTTTGCAAGAGTTCTTAAAAAAGGTGGTTTAGTTGTAATTAGTGAATTTACAAAAAATCAAAAAGAGACACCAATTGATTATTTAACAGCATTTTATATGGATAAAATTTTACCAGTTGTTGGTGGAATAATATCAAAAAATAAAGAGGCTTATAGATATTTGCCTGATTCTATTGATGAGTTTTTAACAACATCAAATTTGCAAAAAGAGCTTAAAAATGCTGGATTAGAACCAATATACACAAAAGCATTTTCTATGAAAATTTCTACACTAATAATTGCAAAAAAAATCTAAATGAATCCAATTAGTGTAACTACTTTAAATACACAAATAAAATCTCTTTTAGAGACAACTTTTATGCAAGTTTTTGTCTCTGGAGAGATTTCAAACCTAGTTGTTCATAGCTCAGGACATATATATTTTTCAATCAAAGATGAGAACTCAACAATATCTTGTGTAATGTTTAAAGGTAATACAAAATATCTGAAATTTGAGTTAGAAAATGGACAAAAAGTACAAATAACTGCAAATATTACTGTTTTTGTTCCAAGAGGAAATTATCAACTTCTTTGTACTAAAATTGAGCCAGATGGAATAGGGAGTTTGGCTTTGGCATATGAGCAACTTAAAACAAAACTTCAAGCAAAAGGTTATTTTGAACAAAGCATAAAAAAACATCTTCCAAAATATCCAAAAAAAATTGCAATTGTAACAAGTCCAACAGGAGCTGCTATTGAAGATATGAAAAAAGTTGCAAGCGCTAGGTGGAATTTAGTTGAACTTATACTTATTCCCACTCTTGTTCAGGGAAATGGAAGTGTTGAAGATATTGCAAAAAATATAAAATTTGCCGATAGTTTAAATTGTGATATTATAATCGTAGGAAGAGGTGGGGGAAGTATTGAGGATTTATGGTCTTTTAATAGTGAACTTGTAGCAGATGCAATTTTTAACTCAATTACACCAATAATTTCTGCAGTAGGACACGAAATAGATTATTTGATAAGTGATTTTGTAGCTGATATTAGAGCTGCAACTCCATCAAATGCTATGGAAATTGCACTTCCTAGTCAAAGTGAACATCTTTTATATATAGATAGTTTAATTGAGAATTTCGAAAAGCTATTAAAAACAACTTTTGAAAAAAAAGAGCAAGAGCTTAAAAACTTAAAATTAAGTTTTGAGCAAAATTCAATAAACTCTAAACTATTTTTTGTAGAGTCTCAAATCAAACTTTTAAAAGAGCAATTTTCTCAAAGTTTAAATCAAAAACTACAAATTGCTTCTAATATTTTGGAGAGTTTAAAATCAAACTACTCTTTAAACAATCCATTAAATAGACAAAAAGATGGTTTTGTTGAGTTGAGTAAAAATAAGAAGCTTATAAATTTGAATTTAGTAAAAGTTGATGATATTGTAGAGTTGCAATCTGTTGATATAATTGCAGAGTGTAAAATAATTAGTTTAAGTAAACAAAAGGTAAAATAACAGCAATTTTGCTTACTAAAATATTGAAATAAGGGGATTAAAATGGAACACCACCACAATCATGAAAAAAGTACTACTCCAAATGTAACTGAGTTTATGACATTTGAATTGGGAAAAATGAAGTACGCTATTGAGTTACCAAAAATAAAAGAGATATTAACTTATCCAGATAATATTACTATTTTACCAAATACTTCTGATTGGATAAAAGGTTTAATTAATTCAAGAGGAGAGGTTGTTCCTATTTTGGATATTAGAGTTAAATTTAATACAGGTCCAGCTATTTACGATGTAAATACTTCTATTATTATCGTAATTACTGAAGATAAAAGAATGATTGGAATTGTAGTTGATTTAGTTGATGATACACAAAAAATTGATACTTCTATGCTAGCTTCAGTTTCTGAAATGGGTTCTGGAATTCCTTCTAGATATTTAAAAGGTTATGTAAGAGTAGAAGATAATAAAATGCTAGTTATTATGGATATTGAAAAAGTTGTTTGTAAAGAAGAGTTAGAGGATTAATTTTTAATCCTCCACTTTTAATTTTTTAATCTTCTATTGTAATTTTATTTATTTTAACATCTTCTAAAGGCTTATCACCAGCACTTCTTCCATTTGTTTTTACATTTTCAATATCTTTTACAACCTCTTTCCCACTAATTACATATCCAAAAATTGTGTGCATTCCATTTAACCAGTATGTTGGAGCTGTTGTTATGAAGAATTGACTTCCATTTGTATTTTTACCTCTATTTGCCATTGCTAAAATAAATGGTTTATCAAAAACTGCATTTGGTGCAAACTCATCTTCAAAACTTTTATTCCAAATAGACTCTCCACCAGCTCCTGTTCCAGTAGGATCACCACCTTGAATCATAAATCCTTTTATAACTCTGTGAAAAATTTGCCCATCATAGTAACCTTTTTTTGCTAAACCAATAAAATTTTCAACAGCTTTTGGAGCTAGTTTTGGTTTTAATTCTACTTTTACAATACCTTTAGATGTATCAAAAATAGCAATTGGATCTTTTTTTGTATCTTCATTTGCAAATAAAAAAAGTGCAAAAGATAAAAATGCAAATATAATCTTTTTCATAGTTTTTTCCTTTAATTTAGTTTTATAATAAATTAGTATAGTATAATAGCTTTGAAAAAATAATAAAGGATTTTCTAAATGACTTTTGAAATGTTATACAGCAAAATTCATAGAGCGACTGTTAGCGATGCAAATTTAAACTATGTTGGTTCAATTACTATTGATGAAGAGTTAATGAGAGCTAGTAATCTTAGAGTTGGGCAAAAAGTTGATATTGTAAATATTAATAATGGTGAGAGATTTCAAACTTATGTAATAAAAGGTGAGTTTGGTAAAAAAGATATGTGTCTAAATGGTGCAGCAGCAAGAAAAGTAGCTATTGGTGATAAAATAATTGTAATAGCGTATGCAACATATAGCGAAGAAGAGTTGAAAAATTATAAGCCAACTGTTGTGTTAGTAGATGACAAAAACAATATTGAACTTATTACAAATGATTTAGTAGGTGGTAACTATGTTTGATGGTATTGATTTAAAAAATTTAAATCTTGGTGATATGTTAAATAAATTCCAAGATATGGCTAAAGAGCAACAAGAAAAAAGTTCTCAAAACCTTTTTACAGCAAAAGCTGGTGGAGGAATGGTCGAGATTTCAATAAATGGAAACTCTGAAGTTGTTGATTTGAAAATTGATGACTCACTTCTTGAAGATAAAGATTCACTTCAAATTTTACTAATATCTTGTATGAATGATATTATAAAACAAAGCGAAGAGAATAAAAAAAGAATGGCTATGAGTTTGATGGGAAATTTAGGTGGATTAGGAAATTTAGGTCAAAAATAGATGAAAGAACTTTTAGAAAAATTTGAGGATTATTTATTTAATAATCTTCCAAAAATAGATACTTTTCACCCACATTTTGAAAATGCTATGCAAGATATGTTAAAAGCTGGTGGAAAAAGATTTCGACCAATGCTTCTTTTAAGTGTTGTAAACTCAAAAAAACCACTTTTAGTTGAAAATAGTTTAAAAGTGGCACTTGCTGTTGAGTTTTTACATACATACTCTTTAGTTCACGATGATTTACCTTCAATGGATAATGCTGATTTACGAAGAGGTTTTACTACATTACACAAAAAATATGATGAAGTAACAGCTATTTTAGTTGGAGATGCTCTCAATAGTGAGAGTTTTAATCTAATAGCAAATTCATCACTGCATAATGATATAAAAATAGAACTAATTAAACTTTTGGCTGAAAATGGTGGATTAAATGGTATGATTATTGGTCAAGCAATAGATTGCTACTTTGAAAAGCAAATATTGGAACTTGAAAAGTTAGAGTTTTTACATATTCATAAAACAGCAAAGTTAATAGCATCAAGTTTAAAAATGGGTGCTATTATTTCAAATTATGATGAAAAAATACAAGAAGAGTTATATAATTTTGGTTTGGATATAGGTCTTCTTTTCCAAATCCAAGATGATATTATAGATGAACTTGAAAGTAGTGAAATTGCTGGAAAAACTACAAAAAATGATAGTTTGAAAAACTCTTTCGTAAATTTATTAGGGCTTGAAGAATCTTTAAAAAGTGCTGATAATTTAGCTACAAAGTGTTTAGAAACTATGAATAGTTTTGATAAAAATTTAAAAGATTCACTTTGGGAACTTCTAATAAACTATATAAACAGACATAAAAAATACAACTCTTAGTATATTTGACTAAAGGTTTATTGACAAAAAAGAAAAAATTGTATAAAATTTGGCACTTGGAATTTACAAGTGCTAAATTCTAAGCTACAAAAGAAAATTAATTACAAAAAATAAAGGAAAAAAAATGAATTTTAAACCACTAGGTGAGAGAGTTCTTGTTGAAAGAACTGAGGTTGAGAACAAAACTGCAAGTGGAATTATAATTCCAGATAATGCTAAAGAAAAACCTCAAACTGCTAAAGTTGTTGCGGTTGGAAGCAAAGTTGAAGATGTAAAAGTTGGAGATACAATTGTATTTGAACAATATAGAGGAACTGAAATAAAATTAGATGGAAATGATTATCTAGTTTTAAATATTGAAAATGTAATCGGTGTGATGTAATTATAAATTTACGAAAGTAGATTTTTTAAAAGTTTAATAAATTAAAATGTATATAAAATAAAAAGGAAAATATTATGGCAAAAGAGATTATATTTAGTGATAATGCGAGAAATAGACTATTTGCTGGAGTTGAAAAACTTTGCGATGCAGTTAAAGTTACAATGGGTCCACGAGGAAGAAATGTTTTACTTCAAAAATCTTTTGGAGCGCCAACAATTACAAAAGATGGTGTAAGTGTTGCAAGAGAGATAGAACTTGCTGATACAATAGAAAATATGGGAGCACAGCTTGTAAAAGAGGTTGCTAGTAAGACTGCTGATGAGGCTGGAGATGGAACAACAACAGCAACTATTTTAGCTCACTCAATTTTTAAAGAGGGTCTTAGAAATGTAACAGCAGGAGCAAATCCAATATCTTTAAAAAGAGGAATGGATAAAGCTTGTGAAGCTATTTTAGCAGAACTTAAAAAATCTTCAAAAGTAGTTGCAAATAAAACTGAGATTGAGCAAGTTGCTACAATTTCTGCAAACTCTGATAGTGCAATTGGAAAAATGATTGCTGAAGCTATGGAAAAAGTTGGAAAAGATGGAGTTATAACTGTTGAAGAGGCAAAAGGTATTTCAGATGAACTTGATGTTGTAGAGGGAATGCAGTTTGATAGAGGATATTTAAGTCCATATTTTGTAACAAATCCTGAAAAAATGACAACAGAGTTTAATAATCCATTTATTTTACTTTATGATAAAAAAATCTCTTCATTAAAAGAGATGTTACCAATTTTAGAAGGTGTTAATAAATCTGGAAGACCTCTTTTAATAATTGCTGAAGATGTTGATGGTGAAGCTTTAGCAACTTTGGTTGTAAATAGATTAAGAGGTGCATTACAAATTGCTGCAGTTAAAGCTCCAGGATTTGGTGATAGAAGAAAAGCAATGCTTGAAGATATAGCTGTTTTAACAGGTGCAACTGTTGTGTCTGAAGAGATGGGAATGAAACTTGAAACTACTGATTTAAGCGCACTTGGAACTGCTTCAAAAGTTGTAATAGATAAAGATAATACAACTATCGTTGATGGAAATGGAAGCAAAGATGCAGTTTTAGGAAGAGTTAATCAAATTAAAGCAGAAATTGGAAATACAACAAGTGATTATGATAGAGAAAAACTTCAAGAGAGACTTGCAAAATTAAGTGGTGGAGTTGCTGTAATTAAAGTAGGAGCTGCAACTGAAACTGAAATGAAAGAGAAAAAAGATAGAGTTGATGATGCTTTAAGTGCAACAAGAGCTGCTGTTGAAGAGGGAATTGTAATTGGTGGAGGAGCTGCATTAATTAGAGCTGCTGCTAAAGTTAAATTAGACCTTTGCGGTGATGAGCAAATTGGAGCAGCTATTGTTTTAAGAGCTATTAAAGCACCATTAAAACAGATTGCTCTAAATGCTGGATATGATGCTGGAGTTGTTGCAAATGAGGTTGAAAAATCTTCAAATGAAAATTTAGGATTTAATGCTGCAACTGGTGAGTATGTAGATATGTTTGAAGCTGGAATTGTAGATCCTGCAAAAGTAGAAAGAGTTGCTATGCAAAATGCAGTTTCTGTTGCATCACTACTTTTAACAACTGAAGCAACGGTTACAGATATTAAAGAAGATAAACCTGCGATGCCTGATATGAGCGGAATGGGTGGTATGGGAGGAATGATGTAAGACAAATACTTAGTCTTTATACATCTTCCTCAAGGAAGATTATCGATAAAATCGATGGTCTTCCTATTTTTTAACTCACAAGTTACCTCATATAAATTTGAAAATTTTTAACTACAAACAACAAAATTAAGTAAAAGTATATTCTCAGTTAGAAAAAAAATACAAAAATTTAGAAAAAATAAACTCATCGAAACAACTATGTAGTTGTATCTGAATAAGATTACAATAATTGGAAATCTATTTTTTATAAATTCAATCTAACACATAAACTTTAAAATACTAAAAAATAACTACATAATTATTTCTCTATAATATTAAAAAGCTATAATATATCTATTATTAAAACAATGGATTGAAATATGGCTTATAGTGAATCTGATACTCGTGTAAAACTAATCGACCCAAAAATAAAAGAGTCTAGTTGGAGTGAAAATAATATAGTAAGAGAATATTATTTCACAGATGGTAGGAAACTAATAGGTAATAAACGAGGTAAGAGATATTTTGTAGATTATCTTCTAACTTATAAAAACACAAATCTAGCAATCATTGAAGCAAAAGCCCAAACTAAAGACCCACTTGATGGACTTCAACAATCTATAAATTATGCTCAAAAACTAAAAATTGACTTTGTATATGCTACAAATGGAGATAAAATCTATGAACACTCTTTGATTGAGGGAAGTGGAAGATGGGTAGAAAATTATCCAACTCCCGATGAACTTTTCAATAAAAAGTTCGGACAAATAGATACTAAAAAAGAGCAAACTATCACTTGTCCATTTCATATTGAAGGCAATATGAAACCAAGATTTTATCAACAAATCGCAGTTCAAAAAAGTATTGAAGCAATAGCAAGTGGTAAAGATAGAATTCTTCTAACTCTTGCAACAGGAACAGGAAAAACATATATTGCATTTCAAATTGTTTATAGACTTTTTGCTTCAAAATGGAGTAAAGATGGAAGTGATAGACGACCCAAGATTTTATTCCTAGCTGATAGAAATGTTCTTGCAGACCAAGCTTATAATACATTCAATCCTCTTGAAAAAGAGATCATTAGATTAAATGGTAAAGAGATAAAAAAACGAGGTGGAAAAGTTCCAACTAACGCAAATATCTTTTTTGCAATATATCAATCAATAGCTGAAAATAAAAATAGAGTCATTGAAACCACAGAAGAAGAATCTGAAGATGATGTAACTGCATATTATAAACAATATCCATCAAACTTTTTTGATTTGATTATCATTGATGAGTGTCACAGAGGAAGTGCAAATGATGAGAGTTCGTGGAAAGATATATTAAATCACTTTTCAAGTGCAGTTCATCTAGGACTTACTGCTACTCCAAAAAGAGATGATAATGGAGATACTTACAAATACTTTGGTGACCCAATTTATGAGTATTCACTAAAAGATGGAATCAATGATGGATTTTTGACACCATACAAAGTAAAAAGAATCAAAACAAATATAGATGAATATAAATTTGACCCAAATGATATTATAACTGGTGAGTTAGATAAACAGATAATTGAACTTGAGAAGTTTGAAAGGGAAGTAATAATCCCCAAAAGAACAGAACTAATCGCAAAAACAATCCTAGAAAATATAAATCCTATGGATAAAACAATCATCTTTTGTGTAAATCAAAAACACGCATCAGATATGAAAATAGCAATTGATAAATTTAAAAGTGTAAAAGATAATAATTATTGTGTAAGAGTTACATCTGATGAGGGAGATGTAGGAAGAAACTTTTTAGAAGACTTTCAAAACAATGATAAAGATATTCCAGCAATTATTACAAGCTCTAAAATGCTAACAACTGGAGTTGATGCTAAAAATGTGCGAAATGTAGTTTTAACAGCACCTATTAAATCAATGACAGAGTTTAAACAAATAATAGGTCGAGGAACAAGAGTTTTTGAGGGAAAAGACTTTTTTACAATCATAGATTTTGTGGGAGCTACAAATCTATTTTATGATGATAGATGGGATGGTGTTGCTGAGCCTATTGATGAACCCAAACCACCAAAGCCAACAGATAGTGGAAATGGTGAAGATGGTACAACTGGTGGAGGTGGAGAAATAGAACCACCAATTCCTCCTAAAGAAAAAGTAACAATAGATATAAAAGGTAAAAAACTTAAAGTAATCAATATAGAAACAACTTATGTTGGAGATGATGGACGACCTCTTAAAACAGATGAATATTTAGAATTGCTAATTGGAATTTTGGGTAAGTTTTACAATGATGAACAAGGTTTGAGAGATATTTGGAGTAATCCAGCTCACAGAAAAGATTTACTAAACAGACTAAAAGAGATAAACATCGATGAATCTCAACTTGAAGATTTAAAAGAGATTTTTGAAGCAGTTAATAGCGATATTTACGATGTATTAGCACACTTGTCTTTTAACCTTGATATAAAAACAAGAAATGAAAGAGCAATTGCAGTTGAAAACTCTAACTTTATAGAAAAATATCACAATGAAAAAGCAAAAGATTTTATAGAGTTTATCCTAGAAAAATATATCAAATACGGCTTCAAAGAACTAGAAGAAAATAAACTTTCAACTTTGATAGAACAAAGTGGATTTGACAGAAGAGAACTTATGGCTTCATTTGGTGATTTTAAAATAAGAGATGAGTATTTTGAGCTTCAAAAAGAGATTTATAAATAGACTTAAAAGGGATAATAATGCCATTACAAAATAGAGTATCTCCAATTG
>JAGOHQ010000210.1 GCA_017996075.1 Aliarcobacter sp. | reverse complement strand
AAATTAGAAAAAATAATTTGGGAGTGCAAAAATGATAACTAAAATAGTAAGTAAAAATTTTGATATCCCAAATTCACACAAACTTGAAGTTGCTCTTGCAAATGGAAGATACTCTTCTATAGATAAACTTTTCACTATGAAACCTGAAGAAGTTACTGCTGAAGTTACTGCATCAGGGCTTAGAGGAAAAGGTGGAGGAGGAGCAGCTTGTGGTCCTAAATGGGAACTTATGCCTCCAGTTGATGAAAGACCTAGATATCTAATCGTAAATGGTGATGAGAGTGAACCTGGAACTTTTAAAGATAGACAAATTTTCCAATACGATCCACACCTTTTAATTGAAGGAATTATCTGTACTTGTTGGGCAATTCAAGCAAATCATGCTTATATTTATATAAGAGGTGAGTATAAGTTTTTTATTGATAGATTAAATGAAGCAATTCAAGAGGCTTATAAAGCAAAAATTATCGGTGATAAAATCATGGATAAATATGATTTTAAAGTTGATATTACAGTTCACAGAGGTGGAGGAGCATATATTTGTGGAGAAAAATCTGCACTTATTGAATCAATCGAAGGCAAAAGAGGACACCCAAGATTAAAACCACATGGAAAAGAGTGTGAATGGTTTTATGGAGATCCTGCAACTGTAAATAATGTTGAAACTATATCGTCTGTTCCTAATATTGTAGAAAATGGAGCTGAAGGTTACACAAAATATGGTACAGAAAAATCTCCAGGAACTATGCTTTTTGCAATCTCAGGACCTGTTAAAAACCCAGGTGTTTATGAACTTCAATATGGAAATAAAATGATTGATTTCTTAAATGAAGTTGGTGGTGGGATGCTTGATGGTAAAAAGTTAAAAGCTGTTATTCCAGGTGGAACTTCATGTCCTATATTAACAGCTGAAGAAGTAGAAAAAGCTGTATTGGATTATGAGTCTATGTGGGATATAGGTTCAACTTTAGGTACAGGAGGTATGATTGTAATTGATGATAGCGCATGTATGGTCGAAGTTGCAAAAAATATTATTGAATTTTATCATCATGAGTCGTGTGGACAATGCACACCTTGCAGAGAGGGTTGTGGCTGGATTGATAAAATTATAAGAGATATTATAGAAGGTTGTGGCTCTTCAAATGATTTACAAACTATACTTGATGTTTGCGAAACTATGAATGGAAAAACAGTTTGTGTTTTTGCACCTGCTGTTAAGGATATTATAGCAAGTATTGTAAAGAAATTTAGAAGTGAATTTGACGCTTATATAAAAAATAATCAAAACTAAGGAGAAAAAATGGCAAAAAATACAATGACTTTTACAGATAACAGAAGTGGTAAATCTTATGAGTACAATATTATAGATGGTACAAGAGGACCATCTGTTGTAGATATTTCTACTTTTTATAAAGATTCAGGAATGTTTACATTTGACCCTGGATATACTTCAACTGCTGCTTGTGAATCAAAAATTACTTTCATTGATGGTGAAAACTCGGAGCTAAAATATAGAGGGTATGATATAGCTGATTTAGCTGGTAAACACTCATTTTTAGATGTATCATATCTACTAATGAATGGAAGATTACCAACTAAAGATGAGTCAAAAAATCTTGATTTAGAGATTAGACATAGATCTTTTGTTGATGAGGGAATTATTAGACTATTTGATGCTCTTCCTGATAGAGCACATCCAATGGCAACAATGGCAGCTTCAACAATGGCACTATCTGCATTTTACAAAGACCACTTACATTTAGAAGATGAAGAAGAGTTTAGAACTATGCAAAATAGAATTATGGCAAAAATGCCAACAATTGCAGCTATGGCATATAGAAACTCAATTGGAACACCTATGATTTATCCAGATATTGATAGATATTTCACAGAAAATTTATTATATATGTTAAGAGCATATCCAGGTGGAAAAATGAAACATTTAGCTGATGGTTCAAATCAAGAGATTACTCAAATTGAAGTTGATGCACTAGATGCTATTTTAACTCTTCATGCAGACCATGAACAAAATGCTTCTACAACAACTGTTAGAAATGTTGGATCAACTGAAGCTCACCCTTATGTTGCAATTGCATCTGGTATCTCTGCACTTTGGGGTGCAGCTCATGGTGGAGCAAATGAAAAAGTTATGGATCAACTAAGAATGATTGGTGATGTTAAAAATGTTGCTAGTTTTATAGCAAAAGCAAAAGATAAAAATGATCCATTCAGACTTATGGGATTTGGACATAGAGTTTATAAAAATAGAGATCCAAGAGCTGATACTTTAAGAGATTTACAAGGTAAATTGAAAGAAAAATTAAATCTTGATTCAAAACTAATTGACATTGCAACAGCTGTTGAAGAAGCTGCATTAAAAGATGATTACTTTAAAGAAAGAGGTTTATATCCAAATATAGATTTCTATTCAGGAGTTATCTTAACAGCTCTTAAAATTCCAGTAGAGATGTTTACACCGATTTTCGTTATAGGAAGAACTCCAGGATGGATTGCTCAATGGGCAGAGTTTAAAAGAGATCCAAAACATAAAATTGCTAGACCTAGACAATTATATACAGGTAAATAAAAAATAAGGGGATATGAATTTATGGCTGATCAAGTTAGTATAACAATTAATGGAGTTCAATTTCAAGCT
>JAGOHQ010000209.1 GCA_017996075.1 Aliarcobacter sp. | reverse complement strand
TGAGTATCTGTATCAATATTCATCTTAATAACACCGTATGAAATAGCTTCTCTAATTTCACTTAAAAGTGAACCAGAACCTCCGTGGAATACAAAATCAACTGGGTTTTTAGAAGTTTTATACTTATCTTCTATAAATTTTTGAGAGTTGTCTAAAATTTTTGGACTTAGTACAACATTTCCTGGTTTATAAACACCATGAACATTACCAAAGCTAGCAGCTATTGTAAAATTTTCACCAACTTTACTTAAGCTCTCATAAGCAAATGCTACCTCACTTGGTTGTGTATAAAGTAGAGCATTGTCAACATCACTATTATCAACACCATCTTCTTCGCCACCTGTAATTCCAAGCTCAATTTCAATCATCATATCAATAGCATTCATTTTTTTAAAATACTCAACACAAATTTCAATATTTTCTTCTAAACTCTCTTCACTTAAATCTAACATGTGAGATGTAAATAGTGGTCTTTTTGTTTTTTCAAAATGCTCTTTTCCTGCATCAAGCAAACCATCAATCCAAGGAAGAAGTTTTTTTGCGGCATGGTCTGTATGCAAAATTACAGGTATTCCATAAGCTTTTGCCATAGAATGAACATGATTTGCTCCACTAATTGCTCCTAAAACTGCAGCATCACTAGTTTTTAAACCTTTTCCTGCATAAAATCCAGCTCCACCATTTGAAAATTGTACTATAACTGGAGATTTTACTTTGCTTGCAGCTTCCAAAACAGCATTTATAGAATCTGTTCCAACAACATTTACAGCAGGAATTGCAAAACCCTCTTTTTTTGCATAAGCAAAAAGTTTTTTAGCTTCACTTCCAGTTAATACTCCAGCATTTACAACATCTAAAACACCCATCTAATCTCCTTATTTAATTACGATTTTTGCGTCTTTTCTTAACTCTTTTGTTAGCTCATCAATTTTTTTATTGAATTTCTCAGCTATCATTGCTTGATTTATATTATCTTTTACTTCATCGAAAGTTAATTGTTTTGCAGGGAAAATCTCTTTAACATAGATTACATGGTAACCAAATTGAGTTTTTGTAGCAGTTTTAGAATATCCACCTTTTGGAAGAGCTTTTACAGCCATTGCAAACTCTGGAACCATTTGTTCAGCAGCAAATTTTCCTAAATATCCACCATTTTTAGCAGTCGCATCTTTTGATTTTGAATTTGCTAGATCTTTAAATTTTGTTTCTCTAGAATTTACACCAGCTTTTTCTAAATCTTTTATAACAGCATTTGCTTCAGCTTCACTATTTACTAAAATATGAAATGCTTCAAATGTCTCTGGAATATTAAATTTTGATTTATTTGTATCATAAAAAGCTTTTTTTTCTGTGTCACTAAATTTGATTTTATCAATCTCATTTTTTTGCCAAACTTGAAGAGCTAAATCTTCTTTGATTTTTGTTATAGCTTCTTTATATTGAGGATCTTTCTCAATACCATCATCTAATGCTTTTTTCGCAATTAATTTTCTATTTATTGCACCTTCAAGAATTTGAGACTTTGCTTCTTGTGGAAGTTTGTCAAAATCAACTCTTGGATCTTGTAAAAGAACATTGATATCATCTTTTGTAATTTTATCCCCATCAACAGTAGCGTAAAAATCTGCTGCATTTAATGTTGAGATTAAAGCAATTGAAGCTATAAAGCTCATAACTATTTTTTTCATTTTTTTCCTTAAAATTAAATTGCGACATTTTATCCATTTCGAGTTAATAAATAGTTTATTTTTATATAATTTTATAATATTTTTTAAAAAGATTTACGATTTTTAACATTTACCTTAAAAAAGCTTTAAATTTTGAAAATTTTGTGATATACTTGCAAGCAATTTTAAGATTAAATTTAACTTAAGGATTTTTATGAGAATTTTAATTATTGAAGATGAAATTACATTAAACAGAACACTACAAGAGGGATTAATAGATTTTGGTTATCAAGTTGATACTGCTGAAAACTATAAAGATGCTGAGTATTTTATCGATATTAGAAACTATGATTTGGTTTTAACAGATTGGATGTTACCAGATGGTGATGGAATTGAACTTTGCAAAATTGTAAAAAATAGAAGTTCAAGAACTGCTGTTGTTATTATCTCTGCTAGAGATGATAAAGAGAGTGAAATTGAAGCACTTAAATCAGGAGCGGATGATTTTATTAAAAAACCATTTGATTTTGATATTTTACTTGCAAGAATTGAAGCAAGATTAAGATTTGGTGGAACAAACATTATAGAGATTGATGATTTAATTATCAATCCAGATGAAGAAAAAATTGAATATGCTGGAGTAGAAATAGAGTTAAAAGGTAAACCTTTTGAAGTTTTAACTCACCTTGCACGTCATAGAGACCAAATTGTTTCAAAAGAACAACTTCTTGATGCTATTTGGGAAGAGCCTGAGCTTGTAACTCCAAATGTTATTGAAGTTGCAATTAATCAAATTAGACAAAAAATGGATAAACCTTTAAATATCTCAACTATTGAGACTATTAGAAGAAGAGGTTATAGATTTTGTTACCCAAATCAAGTAGACGAAAAGTAATCTTTAGCTGATTTATTATGGAGAGTAGAAGTATTTATAAGCATTTTTATCTAAAGCTTATATTTGCAACTTCTCTTTTTCTTATTATTCTCTCTTT
>JAGOHQ010000208.1 GCA_017996075.1 Aliarcobacter sp. | reverse complement strand
ATATAGTTATTTGGTACAAAGAAAATTCTTCCAGCTCTTCTATTTTTCATATATGAAACAAGCGTAACATCCTCTTTTATAGTGATTTTAAATAAAGAAATATCTAAAACATCTCCAACAGTTTCAACCTCTCCTTTTGTAACACGAATTCTATCTCCAACTTGTATAAAACCAGAAGTTACAATAACTAACCAACCAAAAATAGACATAAACCAATCTTTTAATGCAATAGCAATACCAGCAGATGCAAATCCTAAAATTGTTACAAGATATGAAACATTATCAATATAAGAGAAAAGAAGAAGCATTAAAACTAAAAAAGCCAATGTAAAATTTATAATTTTATTTACCATATAATAATTTTCATTTTGTGAAAAATATCTTTTTAGTGTTAATTTCACCAAAAATGAAACTATAAGCATAATTACAATAATAGCAAATATCAAAAGCATTTTTTGTACTTGTTGAGATATTTGATTTTTTATCTCTAAAATAACCTGCTCAATTTTTCTTCCGTAAACCTCTTGAGTTGTGCTTACAATGTCTAAAACAATCTCAAAATCTCTTTTTTGTTTATCTAAAAATACTATTTTTTCTTTGTATTCATCTTTTGGCTCTAAAACAAATAAATTTCTATAACTATCAAGCTCTTCTTCGAGATTTTTTGATAAAAATTCTAATTGCGATTCTAAACTAGTAAATTGTTGTTTACTATCTTCCATCTTTTTTATACTTGATAGAGCATTAATTATCCCAAAAGGGTTTGTAATTTTTTCAACTATTTCAATTTCTGGCGGATTTATCAAACTTCCTATTGGTGAACCTTTATATTCACTTATTAACTCTAGTTCATTCTCTTTTACTCTAATTTTATTTAAAAGTTGATACTCAAGCTCATCACTTAAATTATTTTTTCTTTTTAAACTATCTTTTAATTGTTCTAAATCAGCTGAAATTTTACTGTACGACAAATAGTTTGAATATCTTTTTAAAAGAATATTGTCTTTAAATCCAGACTCTATTTTATTTATTTTTTCAAGTAAAATATTTGCTTCGACCATGTTTTCAATGTCTAAAATATTTTCATCTTTTTTTTGACTATTTTTAGAAGAGCCTTTTTTTTGATCTACTTTTTCTGTTTTTTCTATCTTTGCATCACTTGTACTATCTTGATTTGCATTTAAAACTGTAGTACCAGCTAGAAAAAGTATTAAAATAACTATCGTTTTAAACAATTAAAATCCTTTTAATATTTCAATAACATCATCTTTTTTTATATCATCTGTAATTTTACAGTCACCAATCCCAGCAGGTAAAATAAATTTAATCTTACTATTACTAGACTTTTTATCCAAGAAAAAATGCTCATAAAAATCTTCAACATCATTTATTTTAAAAGTTGTTGGAATATCATATTTTTTAAGTAAATTTTCTACTCTTTTTTCATCTTCTTGACTTATAAACCCTAGTTTAACAGCTAAAGCATTTGCCATACACATTCCAATTCCAACAGCTTCACCATGAAGATATGTTTTATAATTTGTAAGATTTTCTATAACATGCCCAAATGTATGACCATAGTTTAATGCAGCTCTTAATCCTTGCTCTTTTTCATCAACACTTACTACATATGCTTTTGTTTCTACTGATTTTTGTATAGCAATATCTATATTTTTTTCATCTTTTAAATCGTTATTTTCAAGCCAAGAAAAAAAATCTTTATTGAAACAAACAGCCATTTTTATAATTTCAGAAATTCCAGCTCCTAACTCTCTTTTTGGAAGAGTTTTTAAAAAACTTGAATCAATATAAACAGCTTTTGGCTGATGAAAAGTTCCTACTAAATTTTTTCCATATTTATTATTTATTCCTGTTTTTCCTCCAACACTTGCATCTACTTGTGATAAAAGTGTAGTTGGAATTTGAATAAAATCAATTCCTCTTTGATAAATTGATGCAGCAAAACCAGTCATATCTCCAATTACACCACCACCAAATGCAATAAGAAGAGATTTTCTATCAAGTTTTGCTTCAAAGCATGAACTTAAAATATCTTCTAAAGTTTGCATATTCTTATACTCTTCACCATCTTTAATTGTGCAAATAGATAACTCTTTTGCTGTTAATTTTGATTTTAAATACTCTAAATGAAAACCAGCAACCGTAGGGTTAGTAACAACAACAACTTTTCTATCAAAGCTCAATGCTTTTAATTTTTCGATATAAATTTCGTATGAATTATCATTTGTTAAGTCTATTTTTACAATCATAATTTATCTTTCATTTGATATAAGTAGAAATAGATATTAACCAAAAAAAGCTAAAAAAAGCCTTTTTTGGTCAAATAGTAGTTTTTATAATTTTGACATAACAGAGCCAGAAATTGCGTTTATTCCTATCTCTTCCAAAGTTTTTATCTCTTCAATTTCATCAACACTTGTAGCAACAAGTTTAATATCTAAAGATTGTGTAAGTATTTTTAACATATTTAAACTTTGTCTTGATTCAAGCAAGAAGAATTTTGAAGCTTTAATATAAAGTGGTCTTAACTCTTTTAAATAGTTATAATCATCGCTATTTGCAATAAAATTAAATATAGCAAAGTTAAATCCAAACTCTTTAAATAGTGAAATATACATCAAAGTACTATTGAAATTTTTATTAAATGC
>JAGOHQ010000207.1 GCA_017996075.1 Aliarcobacter sp. | reverse complement strand
TTAGAAAATGATAAAAAACCAGAGATAGTAGTTCAAAAAACAGATGAAAATAAAAAAGAGAAATTTAAGCCAAAATGGAAAGTATAAATATTTTGTTTTCAAGGCGTTTGCCTTGAAAACAATATTTTTTATGGTTTAATAGTTGATAATCCAACACTAAGCCACGACTGCATTCCACCTCTATACCATTTCATTTTTTCTTGAGGATAACCAATAGCTATTAACTCTTTCATAGCTTCAGGAGATTGTCCACACCAAATTGCATTACAAAACATTAAAAGAGTTTTTGCATTTGTAAAGTCATATTTTCCATTTTTTTCAACTACTCCAAAAGTCTCTAAAGCCTCAGCAAACTCATCTGGATATTGAGATTTTTTTGTATAAACATATGGAACATTTATTGCAGTTGCAATAGTTTCATGGTTGTACCAGTTTTCAGTTCTACTATCAACTAAAAGAAGATTTTTATCTGTTTTTGATTTCTCTATAAACTCTAAAACTTCTAATTCCCCATAAGTCTCTATTTTATCTGATGCTTTTATTGGTGCAATTTTTCCAAAATATGTTACAAAACTTCTTTTACAGTTCTCATCTACTGTTGGAGCTGCTTCATGAACTCCTCCAAATACATCTTTTGGATCAAATGCTACAGTTTCACACTCCTTTGGTTTAGCTTCCCTTTTTATAGTTGTTTTTTTACCATTTTCTAAAGTTACTTCAACTCCAGAACTTTGTAAATCAGCACTTAGTAGTGAAGTGGCTACAACCAAACTTCCTAAAATTATTTTAAACATAAACTCTCCTTGTTTTAAAATTGTATGGAGTTTGATTTTATCAAAAACTTTTAAAAATGACAACTATCAGGGACTTAAGTGAAATTTAGATAAAATCTATGCCATTTTAGTAACACAATTAGGATTATTTATGAGTGAAAAGTACGAACCATCAAAGATAGAAGATAGTTTTTATAAAATTTGGGAAGATAGAGGTTATTTTGAGATTGATGGAAACAGATCAATTCAAGAGCCAAATAAAAATTTTGCAATTATGATGCCACCTCCAAATGTAACGGGAAGCTTACATATTGGACATGCACTTACATTTACATTGCAAGATATTATTACAAGATATAAAAGAATGGATGGGTATAAAACTCTTTGGCAACCAGGAACTGACCATGCTGGAATTGCAACTCAAAATGTTGTTGAAAAACAACTTTTAAAAGAGGGCACTACAAAAGAGGCTTTAGGAAGAGAAAAATTCTTAGAAAGAGTTTGGAAGTGGAAAGAGTTTAGTGGTGGAACAATAGTTCATCAAATGAGAAAACTAGGAGTAAGTCCTGCTTGGTCAAGAGAGCGATTTACTATGGATGAGGGTTTAAAAGAGGCTGTAAAAGAGGCTTTTGTTAAACTTTATGATGAGGGTATGATTACTCAAAACAACTATATGGTAAATTGGTGTACACATGATGGAGCATTAAGTGATATTGAGGTTGAACACGAAGAGGTAAATGGTAAGTTCTATCATATGAACTATCACTTTGCAGATGGAAGTGGCTTTGTAACAGTTGCAACAACAAGACCTGAAACATACTTTGGTGACACTGCAATTATGGTTCATCCAGATGATGAGAGATACACAAATATTGTAGGACGTGAGGTAGTTTTACCTTTAACAAATAGAAAAATAAAAGTAATTACAGATTCTCATGTTGATATGAGTTTTGGAACAGGTGTTGTAAAAGTAACTCCAGCTCACGATACAAATGACTATGAAGTAGGGCTTAGACACAATCTAGAGTTTATAAAATGCTTTGATGAAAAAGGTATTTTAAATGATTATTGTGGAGAGTTTAAAGGTTTAGAGCGATTAGAAGCAAGACCTTTGATTGTTAAAAAACTTCAAGATGAGGGATTTATTGTAAAAATAGAGGAGCATATTCATCAAGTAGGGCACTGCTATAGATGTAAAAATATAGTTGAACCATATATTTCAAAACAGTGGTTTGTAAAAAAAGAGGTTGCTAAAAAATCAATTGAAAAAACTTATGCAGGTGAAGCAAAATTTCATCCAAGTCACTGGTTAAACTCATATAGAGCTTGGATGGATGAGTTAAGACCTTGGTGTATTTCAAGACAACTTTGGTGGGGGCATAGAATTCCAGTATTCTATTGTGATAGCTGTAATCATCAATGGGCTACAAAAGAGGATGAACCAAAAGCGTGTCCAAAATGTGGTAAAGAGCATATTCATCAAGACCCAGATGTTCTAGATACTTGGTTTAGTAGTGCTTTATGGGCATTTTCACCACTTGGTTGGGGAAATAATGGTCAAATGGAAAAAACATTTGGTGAAAACGATTTAAAAGATTTCTATCCAAATTCACTTTTAATTACTGGCTTTGATATTATGTTCTTCTGGGTTGCTAGAATGATGATGATGGGTGAACATTTTATGGGGCAACTTCCATTTAAAGATATATATATGCACGCATTAGTTCGAGATGAGCATGGTGCAAAAATGAGTAAGTCAAAAGGAAATGTAATCGACCCTCTTGATATGGTTGAAACTCATAGTGCTGATATTATTAGATTTACTTTAGCATATCTTGCAATTCAAGGAAGAGATATAAAACTTGGTGAAAAAAATCTTGAGCAGTTTAGAAACTTTACAAATA
>JAGOHQ010000206.1 GCA_017996075.1 Aliarcobacter sp. | reverse complement strand
ATAATACAATCCTTGTGGAAAAACTGCACCTAGTGGGTGAAAGAATTAAGTGTAGTTTTTCGCTTTTAATGACCACATTATAGCCACTTTGGGCTTTCTATTTTAAATCTTATGGAATTATTTGGGACTAATACTTGTCTTGACAAGTATTTAAAAATAGTTTATAATTTTATTTTTCATTAGGAGTTTTTATGCAATTTGATATGAATTTATCGTTAGGATTTATTTTAAATAGAACATCAATACAATCAAAAGCTTTATTTACACAAAGAATAAAACAATTTGATATTTCACCTGAACAATGGTCATTAGTTTTTAGAACTGTAGAGTCAAAAGGCTTAACACAAAAAGAACTTTCTGATTCAACATATAAAGACCAAGCAAATATAACAAGAAGTATAGATAGATTGGAAAAGAAAAGTTTATTAAAAAGAGTTCCAAATCATAATGATAGAAGAATAATTAATATTTTTCCAACAGAAGATGCAATAAATCTAGTTGATACAATAATTCCTATTTCATCAGAATTTAATAGCTTTTTGACAAAAGACTTTAGTGAAGAAGAAAAACAACAATTAATAAAATTATTAAATAAAGTATATGAGAATTTATTAAAAGAGGAATTAAATGAAACTAAAAAATAAAATAGTATTAATTACTGGTGCTAATGGCGGTTTGGGTCAATCATTTATAAATTATTGCTTAGAACAAAATGTACAAAAGATATATTGCTGTGCTAGAGATATAAATAAATTAAATATTAACGATAGTAGAATTGAAATTATTAAATTAGATATTACAAACCTTTTAGATATTGATAACTTAGTAAAATCAATAGATTATATTGATATATTAATAAATAATGCCGGTGTCAATAGTGGAAAAAGAATATTTGAGGATATATCTAATGATTTTGAAATTAATGTTTTTGGTACTTTAAATATTTATAAGGCTTTATATTCGAAAATTAAAGAAAATGGTTCAATAATAACTATAAATTCAATTCTTGCATTTATGAACTTACCAATAATGGCTCAATATTGTGCTTCAAAAAGTGCTTTACATTCAATTACACAAGCGATAAGAGCAGAATTAAAAAGTAAATCTATTGAAGTATTTGAAGTTTTTCCAGGACCGATGGATACTGAAATGTCTAAAAATTTACAAATGGATAAAGCTACTCCTCTTCAAGTAGTGTTAAATACTTTTGATGGTTTGACTAATAAAGATTTTGAAATTTTTCCAGATGATTATTCTAAAAATATAATTTCAATGGTAAAAAACAACTCTAAAAAGTTAGAACAACAATTTGCTTGTTCTATACAACAATAAAGAAGGAATAATAATGCTTGATTGTAATAACGAAGAAGGTGTATGTATTATAGATAAAGTAAATCTATCAAACAAAATAAAAACAATAAGTGATGAATTAACAGTTATGTATATTGGAGACCCTATGTGTTCTCGGTGTTGGGGAATATCTCCTATTTTAAAAAAAGTACAAAATTTTTGTACAGACCATAAAATAAAATTTAATTTAATGTTAGGAGGATTAAGAATTGGAGGAGGGGATTTATGGAATGATGAATTCAAAAATTTTCTAAAAAATGAGTGGATGCGGATTAATGAGAGAACAGGACAAAAATTTGTATTTAATTTACTCGAAAAAGAAGATTTTAATTATGATACTGAACCTGCGTGTAGAGCAGTTTTTATATCAAAGATTTTATTAAATTCACAAAATGATAATAATAAAACATCTTTAGAATTTTTTTCTGCTATTCAAAAAAAATTTTATGCTTGTGGTGAAGATTCAACAGAAATAAATTTTTATAAATCTATTTGTGAAGAATTTAATATATCATTTGAGACATTTTCTTTTTATTTCAATTCAAATGAAATTAAAAATGATTTAATTCAAGAAATTTGTGACTCAAAACAACTAATGGTAAGAGGAATGCCTAGCTTAATGCTATTTAAAAATGGTCTTAAGCTTGATATTTCTTCTGGTTATAAATCATATGAATCAATAATAACAAATATTAAAAAATACATAATGTTGAGACGCATTCACTTGGCCATACAAACGCATAAACATTTGGCCAGTTGAGTAGTTAAAAAGTATTCTTGATGTATTGTAACATAAGTGGCCAAATGTTTTTATTTTTTTGCTAAATATTCCCTCATTGAACCACCTTTTAATTCCAATTTATGTGCTGTATGAATAAGTCTATCCATCATTGCATCTGCTATTGTTTCATTTCCTAAATATGCATGCCAATCTTTTATTGGAAGTTGTGCTGTTATAATTATTGAACCATTAAATACTCTATCTTCTATAATTTCAAATAGATCATTTACTTCATCAGATCTTAAAGCAGATACTCCAAAGTCGTCAAGTAGTAAAAGTTTAAATTTTGAGATTTTTGCTAAAGTTTTTGTATAAGTTCCTGCCATTCTTGAAACTCTTATTTCTTCAAGTAAATTTGAAACTCTATAGTATTTTGTTGTATATCCTAAATCTATTGCTCTTCTTGCAAGACACTGCATAGTAAAACTCTTTCCAACACCACTTGGACCTGTAATTAGAACGTTTTGATTGTTTTTTATGAAATTTCCAGTTGCTAATGACATAATTACTGATTTATCTAAATTTCTTTTTGGAAGATACTCTATTTGATCT
>JAGOHQ010000026.1 GCA_017996075.1 Aliarcobacter sp. | reverse complement strand
ATTGAGCCAAAAGCTAATAGTAGAGTAATAAAAATTACAATAAAACGGTTTTTTACACTTAGGTCTATTATTTTTTCAACCATTTTTACCACTCCTCATCAGAAGTTTCATCATAAAGTCTATTTGTCATAGCATCAGCATCATATAAGAATAAAGAGTTGTTTATAACCTCATCATCAAGAGTTAAACCACTTAAAATTTCATATTTATCACCACTTACTCTTTTTGCCTCTATTTTTTTAGGTGTAAACTCTCCATTTTCTTTTGGAATAAAAACATAATAAGAGTCTGATTTTTTTATAACTGCACTTTTTGGTAAAACTAAAATCTCTTTACTCTCTTTTTCTATTTTTACTTTCCCAAACATTGAAGGCAAAATCTTATTTTGTGAATTTTCTATAACAAATCTAATATCTACTGTTTTTTTCTCTTCATTAAAAACTGGATATATAAAATCAACTTTTGCTACTATTGGATCTTCTACTCCATCAAGTTTAATTATTGAATTCATATTTGCTTTTATAAAACTCAAATCCTCTTGATATATAGAAGCTATAAACCAAATATCTTCAAGTGATGAAATTTGAAAAAGAGTTTTTCCTTTTTCTACATAAGATTTATTATTTATATTTTTTTGTGTGATTATTCCTGAAATTGGTGAACTTACAACTACTTCATTATTTAAAAACTTAGCATTTTTTATATCAAAATTTTCTAATTTACTATTTGCTTTATCATATAAATTTTTATTTAAATCTTTTGCTATTTCAATCTCAGCTTTTATTGATGCAATATCGCTTGAATAAATTGTATATAAACTTTCACCTTTTTTAATATTCATATAATTTTTATTTGCATTTAAATGTGTAATATATCCATCAAATCTGCTTACAATATCTATCGTTTTACTCTCATTTAGTTTTGTAATTCCATAAAACTCTTTTGATTCTTTAAAACTCTCTTTTTTTACTTTTACTTTTTCAATATTAAAGAGTTGTTTAGCATCTATTGGATTGGAATTTAGAGTTATAGCTATAAGTATTAGCGATAAGAATATTTTTTTCATTTTACACCTTTATTTGAGTAATATATAAGTTCACTGTAGTTCTCGAAATATTTTTCAAGTTGTTCACTTGCTTTCATTTCATAATCAATCAATTCATTTAAACTATTTAGATTCTCTTTTAAACTCTCTTTATCAAATCCTACAAACTCTTCTAAAACCTTTTGTATTTTTTGTTTTATAGGTACAATCTTTTCTTGAAGGATTTTATAATTTGTTTTATATTGCTCTAAATTATTTAGATATATTTTTGTTTGTAATCTTAAATTATGAATTTGACTATCTAGTTTATTATTAGTTTCATTTGTATTTAAATTTGCTTTTAATTTATTAATATTTTCTGTATTATAAATTGGTAGAGGCATAGACATTGTAATATTTGCATAATCTTGCTCTTTATTTTGCATATATTCTAAAGCTAAAGTTATACTTGAAAACTTTTTTGCGTCTTCAAGTTGTGCCGTATCTTTATATTTTTGGCTTGTTGTTTGTAGAGTTTGTATCTTTGGATGAAATATTAATTGTTCTTCAATTTGTTGTCTGTTTATATCTTTTAATACTAAGCTATCATCAATTTTATCAATCTTCTCATAACTTATTTGCTCTAAACTTAGATATAAATTATCTTTTGTTATTTGAAGTTCATTTATTTTCATTTGTAAATCATATTTTGAAATTTGTGTATTTAATATCTCATTTAAAGATACTTTATCATATGAATATAGTTTTGTATAAAGCTCTTCTAGGCGATTTAAATTTTTTTGATATTCATTTAGTAGTTTTAATCTATTTTCTAAAATTAAAATAGTGTATGAATATAGATAAATTTTTGATTCGAATTCTAGCTTTATATCCTGTAGAGTTTGTTCTTGCAATAATTTATCTTTTTTTGCAATACTCTCTTCAAGTTCAAGTTTTTTACCAATAGGTATGGCTTGAGATAACTCAATTCCATACTCTTTTTGGTTATTTAAATAGTTTTTATTCAGCATAATATCATTTGCTTTAAAGCTTATCATTGGATTTTCCCAATTTTTAGCCTGTTTTATTTGGAAATTAGCAATTTCAATAGAGTTTTCAAGGCTTTTAATATCAAAATTATTTTCTAAACTCTTTTGTACTATATCTTCAATCGAAGTTCCAAATAAATAACTAGCAAAAATTAGTGAAGTAAAAACTACTTTTTTCATTTTAGAAGCTCACACTACTTTTTACAGAGTGAACTTTATCATCAGCTGTTTTAAATCTGATATTATATTGCCAAGTTCCATCCATACAGAAATTAATTACAAAACTATAAATGCCATTTTCAAATTTTCCTTCACCTTCATGCTCCATATATGGCATTCCTGGCATCTCTGGCATAAAAAACTTAGCTTTTATTTTTGCATCATTTACTTCTTTTCCATCTTTTGTAATTTTCACAAAAAACTCATTACTTCCTGCACTTAAATCTCTTTTGCTTGTAAGTTCAAGATTGTATCCATCAACATTTAAACTCTCTTTTAATGAGCTTGCATTTAAAATAGTAGCCATTAGAAACATAACTACAAAAGCTTTTAATACTTTTTTCATTTTCATTAATCCTTTATTTTGATTTATGAAAATTTACCAAAAGCTTTGTGTAGTTTGTGTGTAGATTTATATTTTTAGAGTTTTAAAGTAAAAGTTGAGCCTATATTTTCAGAAGATTGAACATCTATTTTGATATTGTAAGTTTTGCAAATCATATTTACAATATTAAGTCCTAAACCAAAGCCTCCACTTTGATTTGTTGCTCTATAATATCTGTTGAAAATATCTTTTATTTTATCTTTTGATATTCCAATACCACTATCTTTTATTATTAACTCGCTATTTTGCAGGATAATATCTATATTTCCATCAGTTTTATTATATTTTATAGCATTTGAGAATAGATTATTAAAAAGTCTTATAAAATCATCTTTATTTATCTCATAAAAGAACTCTTCTATATTAAGGTTGATTTTTAATCTTTTTCTAGCAATCATTGGCTCAAAATTTATAATCTCTTCTTTAATAACTTTTGATAAATCTATTTTATCTAAACTTTTTTTTTCAATATTTCCTAAAAATATATACGTCAAATCTTTATAAATCTCACTAACTCTTTTTGCACTAAATTTTATTCTATCTAGTTGTTTTTTAGTTAAATTATCATCTTCACAAGACATAATTATTGCACTTATTGGAGTATTTAACTCATGAGTAGTATCTTTTATAAAGTTATTTAATCTTTCTCTCTCATTTTTTATTGGTTTTAGAAATAGTTTTGCTAAAGACCAGCTAACAATAGCAATTATTGTATAAAATATTAAAAAAATAAGAAAAATATTTAATTTTAAATTTGATATTTTTTCTTTCAAGCTATTATCTTTTAAAGCTATATACCAAATTCCTAAGTGACCAACAGTTGAACTATCAACAATAATTAATTTCTCTTCATCATTATAAAAATTTTGTTCAAAATTTAACTTTTCATTTAAATTTCCAAATAATAAATTTTTATCTTTATCATAAAAAGAGATTTTATAATCTTGATTATTCAAATATATATCTCTATTAAATTCAACATCCAACATATGTGATATTATTATCTCATTTGAAACTTTAGATACTATATTTTGCATATTTGATTTTACTAAATCCAAATAAAGTGTTTTCTCATTTTGATAATAGAAAAATAGGGCAATTAACATTAATATAAAAGAGGATCCCAAATAAAGAGCTAAAAAGCTAAAAAAACTTTTCTTTTCACTAGAAGTTAAATCTATATCCAACTCCTCTTATATTTAATATTTTATCTTCACCTAATATTTTTCGCAGGTTTTTTATATAAGTTCTAATAGTAGAGCTTTCTACACTATCTTCATAAGACCAAATATTATTTATAATCTCTTCAATACTTATAGTTTTTTTTGAATTATTTAATAAATAAGCAAGAATTTCAGACTCTTTTTTTGATATTATAAAACTATTTTTATTTAAATTTATCTCTAAATTTTGTAAATCTAAATAACTATTTTCATCTATTTTTATAATTTTTGTATCTATATTAAAAAGCCTTTTTATATTATTTATTCTAATATCAAGTTCTTTTAATTCAAAAGGTTTTTTAATATAGTCATCACATCCACTATCAAACCCTTTTTGCATATCTTCTACCATATTTAGAGATGTTATAAATATTGCTGGAGTTAAAATATTATTATTTCTTAGCTCTTTTAATAGTTCAAACCCATTTAAATCTGGTACATTTACATCTAATAAAAGTAAATCAAAAGTTTCTGAATATAGCTCTTTTATAGCTTCATTTGAAGAAAAGGTTGTAGTTATTTGGTATTTTTGTTTTATTAAGTGTTCTTCAAGAATTTCATTTAAAATTAAATCATCTTCAAGAAGTAAGATTTTCATATTTGCATAAAAAAAGGGGCTTTTAAACCCCTTGTAGTCTTAGAAATTTCTTCTAGGTCTGCTGTCTCTTGGTCTATCTTCTTTTGGTTTAGCTTCGTTTACTCTTAAAGTTCTACCATCAGTTTCTTTACCATTTAAAGCTTCAATAGCTGCATTTCCTGCGCTAGCTTCTTCCATCTCAACAAAAGCAAAACCTTTAGATCTTCCTGTTTCTTTGTCCATAATTATCTTTGCACTTTTAACTGCACCAAATTTAGCAAAAGTTGCTTCTAAATCATTATCGTTCATTTTGTACGATAAATTCCCAACGTAAATGTTCATATTTTTAATCCTTTGAAAAAGTTACACATTATGCCTTAATATTTTTTTAAAATCAAGAGTTTTTGAAACTTTTTTCTAAAGCTTTTGAAATTCTTTCATTGCTTTCAGCAAAATCTAAGATAAAAAGTATATCGTAAACAGATGGTGCTTGCGTTCCACCTGTTAATGCAATCCTTATAGGTTGGAATAATTGTGGGAATTTCAAGCCTTTTGCTTCTATAAACGGTTTTGTAATATTTTCAAGTTCACTAGGTGATGAAAAACTACTTTTATTTTTTTCTAAAAGTTCTAAATATTCCTTTAAAATAGAATTTGTATCTTCTTTTACAAATTTTTTAACTCCAGCTTCTTCAAACTCTTTTGGAGCATCTTTTATATCAAGAATAGATTTTTTTAATTCTACTAGAGTATTTGCTCTTTGTTTTGAAAGATTTAAAATCTCTTCTTTTTTAGAATAATTAGTTAAATCTAAATCAAAAAACTTTAGCTCTTCTACTAATTTATCGTTTGTTCTAGCTTTAATATATTCACTATTTAGCCATAGTAGTTTTTCTGCATTATAAGCTGATGCTGATTTATTTATATTTTTTGGATCAAATAGTTCTAACATCTCTTTCATACTAAATATCTCTTGATCTTTATTTGACCAACCAAGTCTTACTAAAAAGTTTAATAAAGCTTCTGGCAAATAACCCAATCTTTTATAATCCATAACATCCATTGCACCATCTCTTTTAGATAGTTTTTTACCTTCTGGATTATTTATCATTGGAACATGGTAGAAATTTGGATGTTTTACTCCTAAAGCATTATAAATAACTATCTGTTTTGGAGTATTTGATAAATGGTCATCTCCTCTTATTACATCTGTCATTTCCATAAGCATATCATCAATTGTAACAACAAAGTTATATGTAGGCATTCCATTTGATCTAGCTATTACAAAATCATCAACAAAAGAAGCATCAAATTTCATATCACCTTTTACACCATCAAGAAATCTAATCTCACCAGTTTTTGGAGCTTTGATTCTAATAACAGGCTCAACATTTTCTGGAATAGCTGGTAAAATTTTCCCATCTTCAGGTCTCCAAGTTTCATCATATCTTGGAGTTTGTTTTGCAGCTTCTTGAGAGGCTCTTAAAGCATCTAACTCATCTTTGCTCATATAACATTTATATGCATTTCCATTTTCAAGAAGTTTATTGATGTACTCTTTATATATTTGTGTTCTTTTTGATTGATATTCAACTTCTCCATCATAAGATAAACCTACCCAATCAAAAGCTTCGATTATAGCTTTTAACGCATCATCACTATTTCTTGCTAAATCTGTATCTTCAATTCTAAGTCTAAAAACTCCACCATTTTTTCTCGCCCACAAATAACTATAAAGCGCTGTTCTTAATCCACCAATATGTAAATATCCCGTAGGGCTTGGTGCAAATCTTGTAACTGTCATATTAATTCTCCTCAAATTTATCATTTTGTTTATCATCTTTATTGTGAATATAAAATCCAATAGCACTAGAAAGTACTACAACTATTATAAAAATAATTAAAGCTATTTCAAGAATTCCCATTTAACTCCTTCTCTTTTAACTGTCCACAAGCTGCACTTATGTCTAAACCTTTTGACTCTCTAATTGTACAAATAACACCTTTTGAATTTAAAAAATCTTTAAATCTCATCATATCAGTTTCAAGAGGTCTTTGATAAGTAGTTCCTGGATATGGATTAAAATATATTAGATTTACTTTTGCTTGTATTCCATCTAGTAGTTTTACAAGTTTTTTAGCAGCATCTAAACTATCGTTTTTATCTTTTATAACCAAATACTCAAACATAACTTTTTTTCTAGTATCAACTGGAAATGCTTTCACTGCTTCAATAATACTTGCAATATTATATGCTTTATTCATAGGAATAAGTTCACTTCTTAGCTCATCATCAACAGCATGAAGTGAAATAGCAAGTTGAATTTGTAAATCTTTTTCACCTAATTTTTTAATCTTACTTGCAATTCCTGAAGTTGAAACCGTTTGTCTTCTTCTACTTATTGCTAAACCATCAAGTTCTGAGAAAATCTCAACTGCTTTTACAAAATTATCAAAGTTATCAAGAGGTTCACCCATTCCCATATAAACAATATTTAAAGCCTTATTTTCTGCTATTTCATTATCTCTTTTTATATGAACAATTTGAGCTATATACTCTCCAACTGTAAGATTTCTTACAAATCCACCCTTTGCTGTTAAACAAAAACTACATCCAACTTTACATCCAACTTGACTTGAAATACAAACAGTATACTTTTCACTTCTTACAATTTGTCCATCTTCATCAATTTTTTTATCTTTCATTAAAAGTAAAACTGCTTCAATAGTGTGATTATCTCTTAATTTAAAAAGATATTTTATGCTTCCATCACTACTTTGCTCTTTTTTTACAACTTTCAAAATATCAATTGGGTAGTTTGCTTTTAAATCTTCAATCAACTCTTTAGGAAGATTTTTCATATCATCATAAGAGTTTGCATACTTTTTATAAAGCCAGTTATAAACTTGCTTTGCCCTAAACGATGGTTTTAATTTTTCTTTTAATTCATCTAGTGTGTAGTCATATATAGATGATAATATCTCTTTTGTCATTATTATTCTGCTTTTATTTTAATTATATTTTTTTCTATTAAATATTGTGTTAGTTTTTCCATTGCAATTTTATGATTTTTTAGAAAATCATTGTGTGCATTTTCATTTGTATAATTTGTAACTACAAAAATACCAAAAGCTGGTATTTCAAACTCTTTTGCAACACTTAAAATTGAAAAAAATTCCATATTTTCTAATTCGACATTGTATTGTAAAAACTCTTTTGATAAAGTTTGATTTGTACTTATATAGTTTGAGCTATTTACAACTACTTCACTTTTTGTTAAATTTGTATCTATTCTAACTGCATTATCTATTGGTGTATATGAAAAATTTTCTAAAAAACTTAACTCTATATTTGATGAGTTTTTTGATTCAACAATATCAAATATTTTATGATTTCCATAGCTTCCTGCACTTCCAATAAACAAAATAAACTCTGGTCTATCAAATAGACAAATTTTTGTTAAATTTATTGCGCTATTTACCAATCCAACACCTATTGATTTAGCAAACACAAAAGTTTCTTGATTTCCAGCACTAACAATCACTTACAATCCAATATAAAATTTGTATTTATTTTTATAATTTCTTCTGTATTTATTGGTGAAATATTTATTGATTCAGATCTATTAACCATATCTGAAGAAGAACTCATCATTCTAGTTTTAGAAGCAGGGTAGTTAAAATCCTCATTTATATTTACATTTTTAACTTCACATTTTTTTCCAATTTTATTTGAAAGTTCTTTTGTATAATTTCCTATCCATAATAAAACATCAACTCTTAGTTCATCAATACTTTTGTTTTGTAAATTTTCACTAATTTCCCAAGATAAATTTGAGATATTTACTTTGATATCATTTGATTTAAAACTATCTTTTAAAGCCATTAAATCACTTAAAAAATGGTTTATTTCGTTAGCTTCTTTTGACTCAGCTAAGAATCTTGTATTTGCTATAAATCCTTTAAATATTGATTTATTATTTTCGTAATCATATTTTGGAGTCAAATTATAATTTGTATTTTTTATTGTAATATTTTTTGTATTCTTCAAAAAAGTATTAAATTTTTCTATTTCAATATTTACACTTTTTTCATCTTTTTTTTCAACACTTATATTTATATTTGTTGTTAATAAATCTGGATTTACAACTTTTGAAAATGATTTATTAAAATTTATTTCATAAGAAAAAGCTAAAATCGGTAAAAATATAGCAGTTGCTAATATCCTTTTCATTTTATATCCTTACGTTTATATTGTTTTTTTGCAAATATCTTTTTAAATCCATAATATCAACCTCTTTAAAGTGGAAAATTGAAGCAGCAAGTGCAGCATCAGCTCCTGATTCAAAAGCATCTTTAAAATGTTCCATCTTTCCCGCACCACCACTTGCAATAACTGGAATATTTACAATTTTTGAAATCGCTTTTGTAATTTCCAAATCAAAACCGCTCTTAACTCCATCTGTATCCATAGAAGTTAATAAAATCTCTCCAGCACCTCTTTTTTCAACCTCTTTTGCCCAAGAAATTGCATCAAGTCCTGTATCTTCTCGTCCACCTTTTACAAAAACATGGTAAGAGCCATCTGATACTTTTTTAACATCAATTGCTACAACAATACATTGACTTCCAAATCTTTTAGCACCATCATCTATTAAGTTTGGTGTTTTAACTGCACTTGAGTTTATAGAAATTTTGTCACAACCTACATTTAATAAAGCATAAATATCATCTAAATTTCGTATTCCTCCACCAACAGTTAGTGGTATAAATACCTCTTTTGCAACATTTTTAACAATATCTACAATAGTTCCTCTATTTTCTACACTTGCACTAATATCTAAAAATGTTAATTCATCCGCACCTTCATCGTTGTATCTTTTTGCTATTTCAACAGGATCTCCAGCATCTTTTAGACCTACAAAGTTTACGCCTTTTACAACTCTTCCATTGTTTACATCTAGGCATGGTATTATTCTTTTTGTTAGATTATTCAATTGTAATTCCTTAAAAATTAGTTAAAGATATTACCTAAATGTAAGTTAAAAAAAGATATACTCTTGTTTCATGGAAAAAATAAAAGCAAAAAAAGAGTTTGGACAAAACTTTTTAAAAGATAGTTCAATATTAGATAAAATCATCCAATCGATGCCCCA
>JAGOHQ010000025.1:4201-9663 GCA_017996075.1 Aliarcobacter sp. | reverse complement strand
GGTATAAATATTGGTGCAAATATGGGAGAAGATATCACATATAGTGGAACAGCAAGTGCTGCAATGGAAGCTGTAATTCATGGAGTTCCAGCAATTGCCATATCTCAAGTTTGTAAAGATATGTGCAGAAGTATTGTTGTTGATTGGGATTTTGAGTTAGCTTGTAAGGTAATTTTAGATCTTATATCTAAAATAAAAAATGGCTCTTTCCCACTAGCTGAAAGAAAGTTTTTAAATGTTAATATTCCACCTTTAAAAGTAAAAGATTGCAAAGGTGTAAAAATCACAAAAGCTGGATATAGAGAGTATGGAAATGATGCACATAGACATACAAATCCAAGAGGTGAAGAGTATTATTGGATAGGACTTCATCCATTAAGATGGAAACCTAGTCTTGATAGTTCTTGTGATTTTGAAGCTATAAAAAATGGCTATGTATCAATCAGTCCAATAATGCTAGATATGACATCTCATAGCGATATCAAAAATTTAGAAAATTGGCTAGAAAAATAAAAAGCAAAAATTAAACAAAGGAAAGATCAAACTATGAATTTCACAAATTCAATTACAAAACATATAACAAAACTTGTAGGAACTCTAAAAAGTGAAGATGAACTTCAAGAAATATTAAAAAGAAAATTTACAAAAAGAGAGTACAAAACTTTCATAGCTTTTGAAGAGGGTAAAAATATAGATGAAATAAAAACTCTTTTAAAAGAAGAAGATACAAAAGAGGTAGAAAAAATCTACCAAACTGCTATTAAAAAATTAAATCAAGAGATTTTTAAAAGGGAGTTAGTAGATTTATAAAAATCTACAACACCATTTTTATATCACTGTGCTCACCTAAAAGTCTAAAAATCTCAGTTCTATCATCATCATTGTGTACTAGCATCTCCAAACTATAACTTTTGAATTTACCTTTTGAACTAGTTTTTGATGGTTTTAAGTTATGTTCTCGTTCAAAAATAACCTCTTTTACACTTTTTTTAATATCACAAGTTTCCAAAACAACAAGTTTGTATTCCCAACTACAAGGGTAGTTTAACTCTAATTTTTTATCACTTAAATCTATCATCTTTTAAAATCTCCACTTTTTCCACCGCTTTTACTTTCAAGCTGAATATCTGAAATTATCATACTTTTATCAATAGCTTTTACCATATCATAAATTGTAAGAAGTCCAACACTAACACCTGTTAAAGCTTCCATCTCAACACCTGTTTGTCCATTTAATTTTGCTGTAACAAAAAGTTTAAAACTATTTGTTTGTGGTAACTCTTCTATATCACAGTTAATTCCACTCAAAAGTAAAGGATGGCACATAGGTATTAATTCGCTTGTCTTTTTTGTCCCCATAATTGCTGCTATTACAGCTGTTTGTAAAACTGGACCTTTTTTTACAATATTTCCAATAATTGCATCATAAGCCTCTTTACTCATAGTAATCTTTCCACTTGCAACTGCAATTCTATGTGTCTCATTTTTCCCTGAAACATCTACCATTTTTGGTCTATTATTATCATCAATATGTGTTAAATTCATAATATATTCCTTAATATTTAAAAAAATATTCTATTCTAATATAGATTAAATAGGAATTAAGTTTATTTAATTATAATCCAAGCTCAAATTTAAAAAGAAAGTGGGTGATTTTAGTGCCAGGCATTAAAGTTAGAGATAATGAATCTTTTGACGAAGCGTATAGAAGATTTAAAAAGCAATGTGATAGAAACCTTATAGTTACAGAAACAAGAGCTAGAAGATATTTTGAACCAATGACTGAAATCAGAAAAAAACAAAAAATTTCTGCTAGAAAGAAAATGCTTAAAAAATTATATATGCTTAGAAGATACGAATCTAGGTTATAAGATTTATTATTTTCCAAGTAAAAGCCCAGTTCTTAGGAATTGGGCTTTTTTTATTTAAATAAACTTAAACAATACAAGGCTAATAGCCATAACAAACATTCCCAAAGAAATACCAACTATTGTTGTGTGAGCATTTCCATAAACTCTTGAAGCTGGTAAAAGCTCATCAAAAGAGATATAAACCATAATTCCAGCAACAATTCCAAAAACAATTGCCAAAGTAGCATCTCCCATAAAAGGAAGAAGCAAGAAAAACCCAACAACAGCACCAAGAGGTTCAGCTAGTCCTGAAAGTGTTGCATACCAAAATGCTTTTTTCTTCTCTCCAGTTGCGTGATAGATTGGTAAAGATACTGCCATTCCTTCTGGAATATTGTGAATAGCTATTGCAAATGCAATTGTAATACCAACTGTTGGGTTTTCCAAAGCTGAAACAAATGTAGCAAAACCTTCTGGGAAGTTGTGAATCGCTATTGCGATTGCTGTGAAAATTCCTGTTCTTTTTAGTTTTGAATTTCTTATTAGTGAAGATTTTGTATCTGGTTTTAACTCTTGAAGTTGATTGTCGCTTTTTGGCTCGTGTGGATTTAAATCTTCTGGAATTACTTTATCGATGAAGGCTGTTAAAATTATTCCTATAAAAAAGCAAATAATTGTCAACAATTCGCCTGTAATAGGATTTTCATAAAGTTGAGTAAAAGATTCTCTTGATTTAACTAAAATCTCCATAAAAGATACATAAATCATAACTCCAGCTGAAAATCCCATACCAATTGATAAAATAAAGTAGTTATCTTTTTTTGAGAAAAATGCCAAAATAGCACCAATAGATGTAGCAAATCCTGCGAGAAAAGTTAGCATTGCAGCAAAAAGAAAGGTTTCAAGTGAGATGTCTTGCATAAATTACCTATGATTTATTTTTAAAGGTGCTATGTTAGCATATTTTATTTTTTAGACTCTTAATATTTTAAAATCTAATTTATTTTTGAAAATATATACACCTAGAAACTAATATTAAACTATATCTATAAAAATAATTTATAGATTTTCAAATCCCTAAACCACCAACAAACTCTTCTTTTAAAACATCTTCTTTTGTAACTGGAGCTTGACCTAAACAAGAAGCAATAGTAGTTTTATCTAAAATTTGTGCTGTTAAATTTCTAATATTTAAAAAAACTCTTCTAAAATAACATTTTCCTTCTTGGCTACATGGCTCATAGCTAGAGACTGAAACACAAGAGATCATAGCAATCATACCTTCAAAATATCGTATAACCTCACCCATAGTTATCTCATCTGATTTTTTTGCTAAAACATACCCACCATATCTTCCAGGAATACTTTTTACCCATCCAGCTTTGTTCATCTCAAGCATAATATTTTCTAAAAATCTTCTTGGAACATCAACCTGCTCTGATAATTCTCTAATAGAGATTAAACTATCAGCTTCTGCTATTGCAAATAAGGCTCTTAATGCATAATCCGTTTTTTTTGATACTTTCATATTTATCACCTACCTAATTGATAAATTATATTTGATTTTTATTTTTGTGTCAAGTAATATTTTAAAGTGTACAAACTAGAGATTTTATCTCTAGTTTGTAGCTGGAAGATCTTTTAATTTTATATTAGGTCTTCTTGAGTTTTCAACAGGAGGATAGTTTTGCTCAAGGTAAGTTAGTATTTCATCTTCTACCTCGGGTGTAAACTCCCATAAGCCTTGAGTTCTTTGCATCCAAACAATCATTGATTTCCAAGTATTTCTATCACCTTTTTGTGTAGTAATAAATCTTGCACTATGACAAACAGTACAATTTGCTTTTACAGTTTCAAAACCTTTTGCAATAATTAATCCAGATTCAGAATCAACTTTTTGAGCTTGAAGAAAAAGAAATGATGATGCAAAAAGGAGTATTAACACTTTTTTCATATTTGCTCCTTATTATACAACTTGAACAGCTATTCTGTGACAAGCATTGTTCAAGTAACCTCTAGGATTCCATCCTGGTAAAATCATAGGTTGCATTTTTCCACTACTATCTGTTGCTCTTGCCCAAACTTCATAGTATCCTTTTTGCGGGAATTTAACACTTGTTTCCCAAGTTTGCCATGCAGTTTTATTTAGTGGTTTATTAAGTTTTGCTTTTTCCCAAGTTCCACCAAAATCAATTGAAACGTACATCTCTTTAATACTTAAATCACCTGCCCATGCTTTTCCATTTATTTTTAATTTATCACCCAAAGAGTGAGTAAGTCCAGATTTTGGGAAAGTAATAAGTGATTTTACTGGCATTGATTCAATAATACACATATTTTCATTTGGTACTGTAGAACCAGGAGCTACTGGCTCACAAGGCATTCTATAAGATTGTCCCATCATTTTTTCACCATCGTGAACTTTATTTCTAACTACAATTTTATTCAACCATTTTCCAGAAACTGATGCTGGCCAACCACCAATAACAAGTCTTAAAGGATAACCATTTTGATATGGTATCTCTTGACCTTCATAAGCCCAAGCTATTAAAACTTCATCTTCTAAAGCTTTTTTAATAGGAACTCCTCTACTAATAACAACTTTTGTAGGGTCTCCACTTAAATGTATATCAGCTCCGTAATATCCAATATAAACTGCATCTTTTTTAATTCCGCAAGCCTCTAAAACATCTTTTAATCTAACTCCTGTCCATCTTCCACATGCAACAGCACCAAGTTCCCATTGATTTCCTTTTGTTGGTGGATTAAACTCAACTCTTCCATTTCCTCCACACTCTAAAGTTAATGCATAAGTGTGATGTTTAAATTTACTTTTTAAATCATCAATAGAAAAAGTTGTAGGATTTTTACAACTTTCACCTGAAATTTCAAGTAACCAATTTTTAACATCTATAGTTTTTAACTCAGGTGGTGTCCCGTTGTTTCTAATAAAAAAGTGTTTATCTGGCGTAAACTCATCATTTAATAAATGTGGAGGTGTTTCAGCATTTATTGGCCTATCATTTAAATAAATAAGTCCATCTTTACCTTCAACACTAAAAGGTTTATCAGAATTTGCCAACAAAGCCGGTATTAATCCGCCTGGCATATTGTTTGCAAATGGTATGTTTGAACCAACTATTGCAGCCATTGCTAAAAGTGAACTTTTTTTAAAAAACCCTCTTCTTGTTGTTGGTTCAACTTCTCTTCCAAAGATTTCCAAATCAGCCTTAATTGGGTCATTTGCATATGCTTCATGAATTCCAATACTTTTTTTATTTTTTTTGCCCATAAATTCTCTCCTTTTATGTTTTTAAATAATATTTCTATTGCAAATAAATCTTATAATTAAAACCAAAGGAAAGCTATAAAATATTAAGATTTTAAGTTTTATTTAATATTAGTATGTTTAAAAGTAACATAAACTTTATTTATTTTATTATATAACGGTATATTTTTTGATAAATTAAATAAAGTTTGTATTATGAAAGAATTGATTTTTTTATATTTTTTGGATATTTATTTTATAAATAATTGGAACAAAAGTTCCAATTATCATTTTCACAGATTATCTTTTTATGAATTCTTTTCTTTCTTAGCTGTTCGTTTTCT
>JAGOHQ010000025.1:0-4101 GCA_017996075.1 Aliarcobacter sp. | reverse complement strand
CTTTTTATGAATTCTTTTCTTTCTTAGCTGTTCGTTTTCTAACTGTTGGGTCAAGTTCTCTTTTTCTTACACGAATAGAAACTGGAGTAACTTCAACAGACTCATCTTCTTCAATCCACTCTAAAGCATTTTCCAAAGACATAGTTCTTGGTGGAATAAGTTTAATAGCTTCATCAGCTCCTGAAGATCTTACATTTGATTGTTGTTTTCCTTTAATAGGATTAACATCTAAATCATTATCTTTTGCATGTTGTCCAACAACCATACCAACATATACTTTATCTTGAGGTTTTATAAACATAACACCTCTATCTTGTAAGTTAAAAATTGAGTAAGCTAATGCTTCTCCATTTTCCATAGATACTAAAGCTCCATATTTTCTACTTTCAACTGTTCCACTATGTGGTCTAAACTCTAAGAATGAGTGATTCATAACACCCTCTCCTCTAGTTTCAGTTAAAAACTCTGTTCTAATTCCAATAAGTCCACGTGCTGGAATTTCAAACTCTAATCTTGTAGAACCTTCTCCCATTGGAACCATATTTGTCATAACAGCTTTTCTTTTTCCTAGTTTTTCAATAATAGCTCCACTATGCTCATCAGGAGTATCAATTACAAGATGCTCAAATGGCTCCATTTTAACACCATTTTCTTCTTTAATAATAACTTCAGGTCTTCCAATACAGAACTCAAAACCTTCTCTTCTCATATTCTCAGCTAAAATAGTAATTTGAAGTTCACCTCTTCCGTTTACTTTAAATTTACCTTCACCAATTTGCTCATAACTCATAGCAATATTAGTATTCATCTCAGCTTTTAATCTTTCATCAATTTTATTTGAAGTTACAAATTTACCTTCTGTTCCTGCAAGAGGAGAATCATTTACAGAAAAAGTTACGCTTAAAGTTGGTTCTTCAATATGCATAGGATCAAGTGGCATTGGGTTATTTGGATCACATAAGCTATCTCCAACATCAATTGTTTCAAACCCAGCAACAGCAACGATATCACCAGCACCAGCTGTTTTAATATCGAATCTTTCCATTCCCTTAAACCCAATAAGTTTTGATACTCTTCCTTTTAATTTTTCACCATCTGCTTTACATAACATTACTGTTTCACCGTGGCTTATTGTTCCATTGAAAATTCTAGCAATTCCTATTTTTCCAATAAAATTATCATAATCAAGAGTAAATACTTGAAGCTGTAAACCATTTTCATCAGCTCCTAAAGGTTTTGGAACTTCTTTTAAAATAGTGTCATATAGTGGTTTAAAATCCATATTTCCATCTGTTGCATCATATCTTGCAAGTCCATCTCTAGCCGCTGCATAGATAACTGGGAAATCTAATTGCTCTTCTGTTGCATCCATTTGCGCAAAAAGGTCAAAAACTTCATCAACAACTCTTTCAGGTTCTGCTGCTGGTTTATCAATTTTGTTTACAACAACTATTGGTCTATGCCCTAAAGATAGTGCTTTTTTAACAACAAACTTTGTTTGTGGCATAACACCTTCTTGTGCATCTACAAGAAGTAAAACAGAATCAACCATTTTTAAAACCCTCTCAACTTCTCCACCAAAATCGGCGTGTCCTGGAGTATCAATAATGTTAATTCTTACACCTTCATAATCAATAGCTGTATTTTTTGAAAGAATTGTAATTCCTCTCTCTTTCTCGATAGCATTACTATCCATAACTCTTTCATCTACATTTTGGTGAGCTGAAAATGTACCACTTTGTTTTAATAGTTGATCTACTAGCGTAGTTTTACCGTGGTCAACGTGTGCAATAACTGCAATATTTCTAATGTCTCTCATACTTCTTCTTTTTTTGTAAAATTTTCGCGGATTGTAGCTAAAAAAAACTTAAAAGCTTATAATAGCTTAAAATATGGTTAAGCAAAGAATAAATATTGAGTAAAAGTTTTTTTACCTTTTTATATTAAATTAATCTTATTTTGTTAATATTCGCAAATTATAGGTTTGCGGTGCAAACAGACAACTTGAAACTCTTTTTTTACTTACTCAAGAATGTCAATCAAAAATATTTTTTATTGTCAAAGGACTTTTATGGAGTTTTTACTAAATTTTAGAAAAACCCTTTCAAGATTTTGGTCACCAATTCCAGCAGTTATTGCACTTGGAGTTTTAAGTGCTTACTATTTTGGAATTACAGGAACTTATTGGGCTGTTACAGGTGAATTTACTAGATGGGGTGGTCACTTTTTACAACTATTTGGAGTTGATGTTTCAACTTGGGGATATTATAAACTTATGAGTATAGAGGGCAATATCTTTACAAGAGTTGATGGTGTTATGATTATTGGTATGTTTGCTGGATGTATAGCAGCTGCTTTTTGGGGAAATAATGTAAAGTTTAGATTACCTCTAAACAATATTAGAATTTATCAAGCCCTAATTGGTGGAATAATTGCGGGATTTGGAGCAAGACTTGGAATGGGTTGTAACTTAGCTAGTTTTTTTACAGGAATTCCTCAATTTAGTTTTCACGCTTGGGTATTTACAGCATTTATGATGGTTGGAGTATATTTTGGTGTAAAAGTTGCTCTTAGCCCTTTTTTCCAATCAAAAATAAAGATGCAAAAAGTATCTTGTGCAAAACCACTTGAGCACAATGAAGAGAAAGTTAAAAAGTTCTTTACTCTTGGAACATTTGTTTTTATTGCAATTATGCTTTGGGCTTTATATTTAATATTTTTCGCAAATAGCGTTAAACTTGGAATGGCAATGCTTTTTGGTGCTGCTTTTGGACTTATTATTGCAAAAGCACAAATATGTTTTACATCTGCATTTAGAGATATTTTTACAACTGGTAGAAGTGAGTTAGCAATTGCAATTATTATAGGAATGGCTGTTGCAACTTTGGGTGTATTTACATATTTAAATATGGGAGCTGCTCCAAAGATTTTTTGGACTGGACCAAATGTTGTTATTGGTGGATTACTTTTTGGATTTGGAATTGTAATTGCAGGTGGTTGTGAGTGTGGTTGGATGTATAGAGCTGTTGAAGGACAAGTTCATTTTTGGATTGTTGGAGTTGGAAATATTATTGGTGCAACTTTACTTGCATTTGTTTGGGATGATATATCTGAACCTTTAGCAACTTCTTGGCCAAAAATAAATCTGCTTGAAAGCTTTGGGCAATATGGTGGACTTGTAGCAAACTATGGATTACTATTCTTGTTTTTTATAGTAATTTTAGTTTTAGAGAAAAAATATTTAAGAAAATCAAGAAATAGATAAGGAAAAACTTATGGAAAACAAAGAGATAATTCCAGATTATAGAATAGATATGCAAGGTGAACCTTGTCCATATCCAGCAATAAACACTCTTGAAGCAATGAAAGAGTTAAATGATGGCGAAATTTTAGAGATAATTAGTGATTGTCCACAAAGTATAAATAATATTCCAGTTGATGCAAAAAATCATGGATATAAAGTTTTATTAATAGATAGCGATGGACCAACTATTAGATATATTCTTCAAAAATAAAAGTAGCATTTTGCTACTTTTAAATCTTTACACTTTCTTGACATTTTATTATGGATTTATTAATTATTAAAGGATACTATTTCATAAATTATCGCAAGGATTTTTCGTGTTAAGACTTTCTCAAAATAGGCTAATAGTACTTAGTTCTATATTTTTGACTCTATTTTACAATTATAAATTTTTTAAAGAACTTATTCTTACATATGGATTTATAACTTCTAATATTTTTTATTTTTTATCTGTAACTGTTGTATTAACTCTTTTAATTATATTTTTATTAACTCTGTTTAGTTCAAAATATACAACAAAACCTATATTAATTACTATTTTTACAATATCTGCATTTACTGCATATTTTATGGATAGCTATAGTATTGTTATTGATTCAGAGATGATTAGAAATAGTTTGCAAACAAGCATGAAAGAGTCTCTTGATTTATTTAGTTTTAGATTAGTTCTTTATGTTGTTTTTTTAGCAATTATTCCCTCTTATATTGTATATACAACTAAAATAAATTATAAATCATTAAAAGGTGAAATAGTTTCAAAATTAAAAACTATAATATTGTCTTTAGTTATTATCTTT